>NZ_JAVFVN010000257.1:0-26364 GCF_030910085.1 Stenotrophomonas maltophilia group sp. RNC7
GCTGCTTACATCCACGGCTTCTACAATCCAGCCCGGCTACACTCGGCGCTGGGCTACCACTCGCCTAACAACTACGCCCGGCAGCTCCGGGCTGCCGCCTGAAACGGCTTCATGGCGTCCGTTTTCAGGGGGCCAGATCAGTGAGCCGCATGGATGCGGCGACCGAGCTTACATGGGTGAGGGAGCTTTGCTTGCGAAGCACTGCTTCGCAAGCGCCCGAACGCACAGCCGCCAGCGGCTGGGCCGGGCCCCGGAGGGGTACTTGTAGCGCCCCCCTCAACCGGACCCACCCCGCCTCCCCACGGATAGCCAGCTTCTGCCGTTGACGTTGACTCTGCAGGTGCAGGGCTGCAAGCCCTGCCGAACACCCCCTACCTGCGGGGCGCGAGCTGCTCGAGCATTTCCCAGGACTTCAGGCCGCGTGGCCCCAGGTGATGGGCCAGCACCCGCCGCATCGGCAGGCGCAGGCTGGCCAGATCGGCGGCATCCGGCTCTTCGTCAGCCGCCAGCGCCAACAGCGCCGACCCGGTGGCGGCTGCCCGGCGCTCCCCACCGCGCTCGCTCAGCAGGCGCTGCGCACCCTCCTGCGGGTCCAGTTCGTAGCGTGCCGCCGGGTCGATCGGCTGGCCATCGCTGGCGCTGTCCAGCTCGAAACCCAGGCCCAGTGCAGACAGCAGCTCGCGTTCGAAACGGCGCAGGGTCCAGGCCAGGCCAGCGCCCACCGCCAGCCGCGCACGCGCCTCGCCGTAGGCGAGGTACAGCTCCGGCAGCGGGTCCTGGCGCGGGGCCAGGCGCAGGGTCAATTCGCTCAGGTAGAAACCGGCCAGCATCGCCTGCCCGACCAGGCGTGGCGCGGCATCCAGCGCCTCGGCGCCACGCAGCTGGGCCAGTTCCCCCCGCTGCTGGGCACTGAAGCGGATCCACTGCAACGGCTGCAGGGCGGCGCGCAGCACCTGGCCCTTGGCAGTGGACACGCCACGCGCAAGCAGGCCGATACGGCCATGCTGCGCGCTCAACACTTCGACCAGCAGGCTGGTCTCGCGGTAGGCCCGTGCATGCAGCACGAAGCCGGTGTCGTCCTCGATCATCATCGAAGCGACTACAACGCCTTACTCGTAACCGAAGGCCTTCAGCGCGGCCTCGTCGTCGGACCAGCCTTCACGCACGCGCACCCAGGTTTCCAGGAACACCTTGGCCCCGAACAGACGCTCCATCTGCAGGCGGGACTTGGCGCCGATCTCCTTCAGGCGAGCGCCGCCCTTGCCGATCACGATGGCCTTCTGGCCTTCACGCTCGACCCAGATCACCGCACCGATGCGCAGCAGGTTGCCGTCCTCGGTGAAGCGCTCGATCTCGACAGTGGTGGCGTAGGGCAGTTCCTCGCCGAGCTGGCGCATCAGCTGCTCACGCACCAGTTCACCGGCCAGGAAACGCTGGCTGCGGTCGGTGATCTCATCCTCGCCGAACATCGGCGGGGCTTCCGGCAGCAGCTTCAGCACGTCGCGCACCAGCGCTTCCAGGCCGTTGCGCTTCTGCGCGGAGATCGGATGCACGGCGGCGAAGTCGCGACCCTCGGTCACCTGCTGCAGGAACGGCAGCAACGCGCCCTTTTCCTTCAGGCGATCGATCTTGTTGACCACCAGCACCACCGGGATGCCGGCGTCGCGCAGCACGTTGAACGCCAGGCTGTCCTCTTCATCCCAGCGACCGGCTTCGATCACCAGCAGGCCGGCATCGACGCCTTCCAGCGAGCCACGCGCGGCGCGATTCATCACCCGGTTCATCGCACGCTTCTGCACCTTGTGCAGGCCGGGGGTGTCGACCAGCACCAGCTGGCCTTCCGGATAGGTGGCGATGCCCAGCAGGCGATGGCGCGTGGTCTGCGGACGGTTGGAGACGATGCTGACCTTGGCGCCGACCAGGGCATTGGTCAGGGTCGACTTGCCCACGTTCGGGCGGCCGATGACGGCCACGCTGCCGCAATGATGGGGAGTTTGTTCGCTCACTTGGAATCCAGTTGTTCTAGGACGGCCGCAGCCGCCTGTTGTTCGGCAAGCCGCCGCGAGGCGCCTTCGCCCTCGGTGCTGGCGGCCGGGTCGGCTACGTTGCAGCGTACCCGGAAGTGCTTGGCGTGGTCGTCACCGGATTCTGACACCAGTTCATACTGCGGCAACGGCTTCTGTCGGGCCTGCAGCCATTCCTGCAGGCGGGTCTTGGGGTCCTTCTCGGGTCGGCCGGAGGCCGGCAGTGCCTCGATCGAAGCGCTGAACCAGGGCAGTACCACCGCCCGGCAGGCCTCGAAACCGGCGTCCAGGTAGATCGCAGCCACCACGGCTTCCACCGCGTCGGCCAGGATCGAATCACGACGGTGGCCACCGGACTTCATTTCGCCCGGGCCCAGGATCAGCCGCTCGCCCAGCTCCAGGCTACGTCCAATCACCGCCAGCGCGCCCTCACGCACCAGTTCGGCGCGGGCACGGGTCATCGCGCCCTCGTCAGCCTTGGGCCAGCGTCGGTACAACGCCTCGGCCGCCATCATGTTGACGATGCTGTCGCCCAGGAACTCCAGGCGCTCGTTGTGTGGCGCACCGGCGCTACGATGCGTCAGCGCCTGCTTGAGCAGCGCCGGGTCGCGGAAGGGATGACCGATCAGGTCACCACGTTGGAAAGGTTTATTCGGCACCGCTTCGGGTCAGGTCCTGGGATGAATCGAATTTGCCAACCACGTCCAGGTTGCCGACCAGCGGACGGCGCACTTCGTAGTTGACCTTGAGGGTCCAGCCATTGTCGCGACGGTCGAACTTCACGTTGGCCGGCTTCACGTTTTCCGAGTAATTGATGTACAGGCGCTTGAAGAACAGATCCTGGATCCGGGCCGGCTCCATGCTGCCCACACCCGGCTCCTTGGCCAGGCTCTTCATCGCCGAGCGCACCGCGTAATACTCCTGGTACATCGGGAACAGCTTCATGCCGATGTAAAGGAAGAAACCCACCACGATCAGGACCGCCAGGAACGAGGTCAGGGTCATGCCACGCTGCGTGTTCATCGTCTTCATTGCGTTCTCCCCAGATACGCGTTGGATGTGAAGGTACTCAGTTGATGCTCGAGCCGATCCGCGACGGCTCGAAGCCATCCTTGCAGAACCAGCCCTGGCAGTTCAGCCAGATCAGGAAGGCCTTGCCGCGCAGGTTTTCTTCCGGCAGCAGGCCCCAGAAGCGGCCATCGTCGCTGTTGTCACGATTGTCGCCCATCACCAGATACTTGCCGGCCGGTACGGTCCACTGGCCCTGGCCACGCGGATAGTCGGTCTCCAGCACGGTATGGGTACGGCCCGGCAGGTGCTCGACCAGCAGGTTGGCGCCCTCGCCCTGGCCCTTGTGGCCGGCATAGATGCCCTTGTTGTCGTACTTCAGCGGTTCGCCATTGAGGATCACGCCGTCGCCTTCGAAGACCACGGTGTCACCCGGCACGCCGATCACGCGCTTGATGAAGTTCTCGCCCTTGGCCGGGTCGTTGTCGCTGTGGCCGGGAAAGTGGAACACCACCACGTCGCCGCGCGACGGCTCGCCGAAGGGGACGATCTTGGTGTTGCTGATCGGCAGGCGCAGGCCGTAGGAAAACTTGTTGACCAGGATGAAATCGCCGATCAGCAGGTTCGGCATCATCGAGCTGGACGGGATCTTGTACGGCTCGGCGATGAAACTGCGCACGATCAGCACGATCGCCAGCACCGGGAAGAATGCACGCGAGTAGTCCACCAGCACCGGCTCGGTGTCGAGCAGGCCCGCGCGCTGGGCGCGGCGCTTGGCGAGGTACAGCTTGTCGGCGAGCAGGATCAGGCCCGAGGCCAGGGTCAGCACGACCAGGAGGATCTCAAACAGTTTCATTCAGGGTCCTTTGCAACGTCACCAGACGACCGGCCCAGCGAGGCCGGTGCGGGCTTACTTGTTGTCCATCTGCAGCACGGCCAGGAACGCTTCCTGCGGGATCTCCACGCGGCCGACCTGCTTCATGCGCTTCTTGCCTTCCTTCTGCTTTTCCAGAAGCTTCTTCTTGCGCGAGACGTCGCCACCATAGCACTTGGCCAGCACGTTCTTGCGCATCGCCTTGACCGTGGTGCGGGCGATGATCTGCGAGCCGACGGCAGCCTGGATGGCCACGTCGAACATCTGCCGGGGGATCAGGTCCTTCATCTTCTCGCACAGCTCGCGGCCACGGCGGTCGGCGTGGCTGCGGTGCACGATCAGCGACAGTGCGTCGACCTTGTCACCGTTGATCAGCACGTCGACGCGCACGAACGGGCCGGCGTCGAAGCGCACGAAGTGGTAGTCCAGCGAGGCATAGCCACGGCTGACCGACTTGAGCTTGTCGAAGAAGTCCAGCACCACCTCGGCCATCGGCAGCTCGTAGCTGATCTGCACCTGGCTGCCCAGGTAGTTGATGCCGATCTGGCTGCCGCGCTTTTCTTCGCACAGCTTGATGATGTTGCCGATGTATTCCTCGGGAGTGAGCACATTGGCGCGGATGATCGGCTCGCGGATCTCCTCGACCTGGTTCACCGGCGGCAGCTTGGCCGGGTTGTCCATGTTGATGACCGAGCCGTCGGTCTTCAGGACCTCATACACCACCGTCGGCGCGGTGCTGATCAGGTCCAGGTTGTATTCGCGTTCCAGGCGCTCCTGCACGATCTCCATGTGCAGCATGCCCAGGAAGCCACAGCGGAAGCCGAAGCCCATCGCTTCGGAGCTTTCCGGCTCGAAACGCAGCGCGGCATCGTTCAGGCGCAGCTTGTCCAGCGCTTCGCGCAGGTCCGGGTAGTCCTCGGCATCGACCGGGAACAGGCCGGCGAACACGCGCGGCTGCATTTCCTGGAAGCCCGGCAGCGGCTTCGGCGCCGGATCGCCGGCCAGGGTGAGCGTGTCGCCAACCGGCGCACCATGCACGTCCTTGATGCTGGCGGTGACCCAGCCCACTTCACCGGCACGCAGCGCCGGCAGCACCTTGCGCTTGGGAGTGAACACGCCGACGTTGTCGACCTGGTGGTTGCGGCCGGTCGACATCACCTGCAGCTTGTCACCGGCCTTGATCTCGCCCTGCATCACGCGCACCAGCGAGACCACGCCCAGGTAGTTGTCGAACCACGAGTCGATGATCAGCGCCTGCAGCTTGTCGGTGTCGCGCGGCACCGGCGGCGGGATGCGATGGACGATCGCCTCCAGCACGTCCTGCACGTTGAGGCCGGTCTTGGCACTGACCGGCACGGCGTCGGAAGCGTCGATGCCGATCACGGCCTCGATCTCGGCCTTGGCGCGCTCGATGTCGGCGGTGGGCAGGTCGATCTTGTTGATCACCGGCACCACTTCCAGGCCCTGCTCCACTGCGGTATAGCAGTTGGCTACCGACTGCGCTTCCACGCCCTGCGCCGCATCGACCACCAGCAGCGCGCCTTCGCAGGCGGCCAGCGAGCGGCTGACTTCATAGGAGAAGTCGACGTGGCCGGGGGTGTCGATGAAGTTCAGGTGATAGGTCTGCCCGTCCTTGGCCAGGTACGGCAGTGACACCGATTGCGCCTTGATCGTGATGCCACGCTCGCGCTCGATGGGATTGGAGTCGAGCACCTGCGCTTCCATCTCGCGGGCCTGCAGGCCACCACAGAGCTGGATGATGCGGTCGGCCAGCGTGGACTTGCCGTGGTCGACATGGGCGATGATGGAGAAGTTGCGGATGTTCCGCATCGAATCAGAAGACATAGGTGGCGGCGGCGCGCGGCGTCGTCAGGGTAACGGTCGATTATCGCATGCCCGGCGCCCGGCCGCGAAAACTGCCTCATCGGGCCGGGGCCAGAACGGCCGAAGCCCCGCCGGGGCGGGGCTTCGGGGGCCGCGCCGGCGCCGCCGAAGCGGCCCCGGCAGGAGCCTTACTGGCCGGCCTTCACCGCCACGAAGGCGCTGTTGCCGTTGGCCGTGCGGACCAGCAGCATCACCACGTCGTCCTTCTTGAAGCTGGACAACGCCCGGTTCAGGGCATCCACGCTGCCGACCGCAGTGCGGCCGACCTGCAGGATCACCATGCCCGGCGACAGGCCGGCATCGCGTGCCGCCTGGCCCTTGACCCCGGTGATGCGCACGCCTTCATTGCCGTTGAGCCCCAACTGCTTGCGCTGGGCCGCGTTCAGGTCGCTGACATCCAGCCCCAGCAGGGCGTTGGCACCGGTCTGCGGAGCCGCCTCGCCACCGCCAGCCGACGGCCCGCGGGCATTGGCCTGCCCGTCCTCGCTCAGTGCGGTCAGCGTGGCACTGAGCTCATGCGGCTTGCCGTCGCGGTAAACCACCAGGTTCACCTTGCTGCCCGGCGCCATCGCACCGATCAGCGGCGGCAGGTCGGACCAGCTGTTGACCGCGCTACCGTTGACCGAGCGGATGACATCGCCCACCTGCACGCCGGCCTTGGCGGCCGCACTGCCGGCCACGATCTGGTTGACCAGCGCGCCGCGGCTGTCTGGCAGGCCCAGTCCCTGCGCCTTCAGCGAATCGATCGGTTCGACCACCGCGCCGAGCTGGCCGCGGGTGACCTTGCCGCTCTTCTTGATCTGCTCGACCGCGCTCATCGCCAGGTCGATCGGGATCGCGAAGCTGATGCCCATGTAGCCACCGGAGGCCGAGAAGATCTGCGAGTTGATGCCGACCACTTCGCCGCGGGTGTTCAGCAGCGGCCCACCGGAATTGCCCTGGTTGATCGCCACGTCGGTCTGGATGAATGGCACGTAGCGCTGGTCCGGCCCCCCCGTACTGCGACCGACGGCGCTGACCACGCCGGCGGTAACGGAATGGTCGAGGCCGAACGGCGAGCCGATCGCGACAACCCATTGGCCCGGCTTCAGGGTGTTGGAATCGCCCACGCGCACGGTTGGCAGGTTCTTGCCATCGATCTTGAGCAGGGCCACGTCGTACTGCTGGTCGCTGCCCACCACCTTGGCGGTGAACTCGCGGCTGTCGCCCAGCTTGACCTTCACATCGCTGGCGTCGGCCACCACGTGGTAGTTGGTCAGCACATAGCCATCGGGCGAGATGATGAAGCCCGATCCCATGCCACGCCCCTTGATGCTGGGACCGCCATCCTGCCCACCCGGCCCCTGCCCCGGCATCGGGAAGTCAGGGCCGAAGAAGCGGCGGAAGAACTCCGGCATGTCATCGTCGCCCATCGGGCCGCGCGAGGCCTGGCGGTTGTTGCGGACGATGGTGGTGTCGACGTTGACCACGCCCGGGCCGACCTGTTCGACCAGGTTGGTGAAGTCAGGCAAGCCACTGACCAGCGGTTGTGCAGGCGCCCGCGGCGCCGCGGCCGGCGCAGGCTGGGCCGGGGCGGCAGGCGCCGGCGCCTGCGCGCAGGCCACCAGGGGAAGGGTCAGGGCCAGCAGGCCAATGGCCTGCGTGCGAAGTCGGGGAGTCATCGGACGGCAACCTCCGGGTCGGATGGAAAGAGGAATACGGGCCCCGCCGACGGCGGGGCGTGAAGGCGCCCGGCTCAGTCGCGCGGGCGCGGCGGCACCGGCAGGTCGTCCTGCAGGCGCGGCTCGAACGGGTAGAACGCGGCACCGCCGGCGCGGGCCGGGAAACTGGCATTGAGCGCACCACCCGCGGTCGGCGCCAGGCTGGAGCGCGGCCACGGCCGGGCCTGCAGCCCGCCGACCTCACCGAATGGCAGGTCGTGGTTGGCGTTGGCCGGTACGGCCGGAGCCAGCGGTGCCTGCAGGGCGGCGATGGCGCGCTGCGGAGCGTCATCGCGCTGGGCGGCACGCGCGGCCTGCTGGCTGCGGGTTGCACTGGCGCGGCGGGCGTCCTGGCGACGGCTGGTGGCAGCCATCGCCACAGCCGGCGCCGCCGCCACGGCCATCGCGGCGGCATCCACCGATGCTTCGGTCACCGGGGCCGGCGCGGTTGGCGCCGGCGGCAGTTCCGCCTGGCTGGCGATCACCTGCGGCGCCAGCGGTTCACCCGGCGTGGCCTCCTTCAGTTTCTCGCCGCCGATGAACAGCGCGACGGCGGCCACCGACGCGGCCAGGGCGGCGCCGCCGCCCCAGGCCCGCCAGCCACTGCGACGTACCTGGCGACGCGGCTCGGCCTGTGGCGCCGGCTCGGCCGCGATGGCGGCAGCCACGGCGGCACTGAACCCGGCCGGAGCCAGTGCCGACGCCTGCCCGCGCATCACGTCGCCCAGCAGCTGCCAGCGCTCCTGGCAACCGGCCAGCTCGGGGTCGTGCTCCATCCGGCGCAGCAGGAAACGCGCTTCATCGGCGCCCAGCTCGCCATCGACCAGGGCCGACAGCTGCTCGCGATGGCGCTGGTCCAGGCGCTGCCCGGCGGGCGATTGATGGTTCTGCGATTCGTTGAACGGGTTACTGGTCATACGCGGCTCTTCTCACGGGTGGCGCTGCCGATGTCCAGCAGCGGCCGGAGTTCGGTGTCGATCGCCTCGCGCGCCCGGAAGATCCGTGAACGCACCGTGCCGATCGGGCACCCCATCTTCTGCGCGATATCCTCGTAGCTCAGGCCTTCCACCTCGCGCAGGGTGATCGCTGACCGGAGTTCTTCCGGCAGCGCGTTGACGGCCTTCATCACCGTCTGTTCCAGCTCCTGGCGCATCAACTCGCGTTCGGGCGTGTCGGTGTCACGCAGGCGCGTACCACTGTCGAACTGTTCGGCATCGCCGATGTCGATGTCATCGGTCGGCGGCCGTCGATTGTGTGAAGCCAGGTAGTTTTTGGCGGTATTCACGGCGATTCGATGCAACCAGGTTGAGAACTGGGCATCGCCACGGAAACTCCCGATCGCGCGGTAGGCACGGATGAAAGTGTCCTGGGCGACGTCCTGACATTCGCTCCAGTCGGCGATGTAGCGACCGACCAGGGCCACCACCCGATGCTGGTACTTGCGCACCAGGACATCGAAGGCGGCACTCTCGCCGTGCTGCACGCGCCGGACCAGTTCCAGATCCAGCTCCTGTGGTGTATCAACCTCGGCCATGAGGGGCCGCACTCCTGTCAGCCCAACCGACGTCGGGCAATGAGACTGCCAATCCCGGGAAAAGTTCAGTCGCCGATCACCTGGCGCCGCACCAGCTTTTAACCACCGTTCCGTTAGCGTCCCGGTCCACGGCCATGGATCCGGGGGCGCCACTCCCCTGCTATTGGGATTTGACGCGGGGGAAACAACCTCTGGATCATAGCCGCTTCTCCATACACAACCGGATGGAACGTCCATGCTCTCAGGCTTCGATGGTCTCCGCTTCAGCCACTGGCACCCCGAGATCCGCGACGACGGCGTGGTGGTTCTCTCCCTGGATCGTCAGGACAGCAGCGTCAACGCGATGTCGCAGGACGTGCTGCTGGAGCTGGGCGACCTGCTTGAGCGCATCGCGCTGGACCCACCCAAAGGCGTGGTGGTCCAGTCACTGAAGAAGGCCGGCTTCATTGCCGGTGCCGACCTGAAGGAGTTCCAGGAATTCGACCGTCGTGGCACTGTCAACGACGCGATCCGTCGTGGCCAGGCGACCTATCAGAAGCTGGCCGAGCTGCCCTGCCCCACCGTTGCGGCGATCCACGGCCACTGCCTGGGCGGCGGCACCGAACTGGCGCTGGCCTGCCGCTACCGCGTGGCGTCCAATGACAGCAGCACCCGCATCGGCCTGCCGGAAACCCAGCTGGGCATCTTCCCGGGCTGGGGCGGCAGCGCCCGCCTGCCGCAACTGGTGGGTGCACCGGCGGCGATGGACATGATGCTGACCGGCCGCACCCTGTCGGCCTCGGCCGCGCGTGGCATCGGCCTGGTCGACAAGGTGGTGGCGCCAGCGGTGGTGCTCGACACCGCCGTCGCGCTGGCGCTGTCCGGCACCACCCGCCCGTTCAAGCAGCGCGCGACGGCGTGGGCCACCAACACCTGGCTGGCGCGCAGGCTGCTGGCGCCGCAGATGGTCAAGCAGGTCGCACGCAAGGCGAAGAAGGACCAGTACCCGGCGCCGTACGCGCTGATCAGCACCTGGCAACGCAGTGGCGGCAAGCCGATCCAGGCCCGCCTGGACGCCGAGCGGCGCGCCGTGGTGAAGCTGGCCAGTACACCGACCGCGCGCAACCTGATCCGTATCTTCTTCCTCACCGAGCGACTGAAGGGCCTGGGCAGTGGTGATTCCGGCATCCGTCACGTGCACGTGGTCGGCGCCGGCGTGATGGGCGGCGACATCGCCGCGTGGGCCGCTTACAAGGGCTTCGAGGTGACCCTGCAGGACCGCGAGCAGCGCTTCATCGACCCGGCCATGGAACGCGCGCAGGCGCTGTTTGCCAAGAAGGTGCGCGACGAAAGCAAGCGCCCCGCCGTGGCCGCACGCCTGCGTGCCGACCTGGAAGGCAATGGGGTTGCCGAAGCGGATCTGGTGATCGAGGCGATCATCGAGAACCCGGAAGCCAAGCGTGCGCTGTACCAGACGCTGGAACCGAAGATGAAGCAGGACGCCCTGCTGACCACCAATACCTCGTCGATTCCACTGGTGGAACTGCGCGATCACATCCAGCGCCCGGCGCAGTTCGCCGGCCTGCACTACTTCAACCCGGTAGCACAGATGCCGCTGGTGGAAATCATCCACCACGATGGCATGGCGCCGGAGACCGAGCGCCGCCTGGCCGCGTTCTGCAAGGCGCTGGGCAAGTTCCCGGTGCCGGTGGCCGGCAGCCCGGGCTTCCTGGTCAACCGCGTGTTGTTCCCGTACATGCTGGAAGCCGCCACCGCCTACGCCGAAGGCATCCCGGGCCCGGTGATCGACAAGGCCGCCGTGAAGTTCGGCATGCCGATGGGCCCGATCGAACTGATCGATACCGTCGGCCTGGACGTGGCCGCCGGTGTCGGCCGCGAACTGGCGCCGTTCCTGGGCCTGCAGATTCCGGCCGCGCTGCAGACGGTGGAACCGGACAAGCGTGGCAAGAAGGATGGCCAGGGCATCTACACCTGGGAAAACGGCAAGCCGAAGAAGCCGGACGTGGCCAGCGACTACCAGGCCCCGGCCGACCTGGAAGACCGCCTGATCCTGCCGCTGTTGAACGAGGCAGTGGCGTGCCTGCACGAAGGCGTGGTGGCCGATGCGGACCTGCTGGATGCCGGCGTGATCTTCGGCACCGGTTTCGCTCCGTTCCGCGGCGGTCCGATCCAGCACATCCGTGCGGTCGGTGCCGATGTGATCGTCGAGCGGTTGAAGGCGCTGCAGCAGCGCCACGGCGACCGTTTCGCCCCGCGCCCGGGCTGGGACAACCCCGTCCTGCGCGAACCGGTGGTCTGAGTTCATCGGCCGGGCCTGCGGCCCGGCACCCGCAGAGGCAACCGCCGAAGCAAAAGCCAAAGCCAGAGCCGGAGCAACAGCCGGCTCTGGCTTTTCTGTTTGTTGGGCGGGACGGTGTGGGCAGGCAGGACACGCCGTAAACCCCGCTCCGCGGTCCGGCCCAGCCGCTGGCGGCTGTGCGTTCGGGCGCTTGCAAAGCAGTGCTTCGCAAGCAAAGCGCCCTCACCCATGGGGGCTCGATGGCGCCATCTATGGCGCCAACGGTCCTGCAAGCCCACACCGCCCCACCCAGACAGTTTCCCGGTGACGGTTGGTGAACTGCGATGGCTGGTAGGTGTCGACCTTGGTCGAAACGCTTGAACCACGCGTGGACGCGAGCGAAGCGACCGGCGTTTGATCTTGATTTTCTTTTTTTCTTCTCCGTGGCTGGACGCACACGGAAACTGTCAGGGGCCGGGCGGGGGGGGGTGGGGGGGGGCGCCCCCCCCTCCGCGGCCCCGCCCCCCCCCCCCCCGCCCGCGCCCCCCCCCCCCCCCCCCCCCCCCCCCCCCCCCGGCCAAGCACGGCTTGTGCTTGTGCCGTCAGCGACCAAGCAACCAGCCACGAGGGGCTGCGCCGTTGGCTGGAACACCCTGTTACCCATACGAGGCATGTCCCCGTCACAGCCGCATGCGATGCTGATCGCCTGATCCCTGCCAGCGAGAACGCCCGCATGACCACCATCATCGCTCCGCGCGTGCACGACATCGGCGGCCTCGAAGTCCGTCGCGCCGTCCCCACCCTGCAGGCCCGCAGCATCGGTTCGTTCGTGTTCGTCGACCAGATGGGCCCGGCACTGATGCACCCCGGCACCGCCATCGACGTGCGCCCGCATCCGCATATCGGCCTGGCCACGGTCACCTACCTGTGGTCGGGCGCGATCGGCCACCGCGACACACTTGGATCGGACCAGGTGATCCGTCCCGGTGACGTCAACTGGATGACCGCTGGTCGCGGCATTGCCCATTCCGAGCGAACACCGCAACCGGACCGCGACCATGACAACCCGATCCACGGCATGCAGACCTGGGTCGCGCTGCCGAAATCGCACGAGGAAATCGAGCCGGCGTTCTATCACCATGCCGCGGCCACCCTGCCCGAGCAGCGCCGCAACGGCGCCTGGCTGCGGGTGATCGCTGGCCGCGCCTATGGCGAGGAATCGCCGGTGAAAGTGTTCGCCGATACGCTCAATGTGGCGATCGATCTGGACGCGGACGCGGAAATCGACATCGACGACGGCCACCGCGAGCGCGCGCTGTACATCCTTGAGGGCGATGCGCAGTTGGATGGCGTGGACATCCCCGCACAGCACCTGGTCATCCCCGAAGCCGGCGCACGCGGCCGCCTGCGCGCAAAGACACCGGTAAAGGCGATGCTGTTCGGTGGCGAGCCGCTGGATGGCCCGCGCCACCTGTGGTGGAACTTCGTGTCCAGCTCGAAGGAGCGTATCGAGCAGGCCAAGCACGATTGGGAAGCCGGTCGCTTCGGCACCATCCCCGGCGACGACAAGGAGTTCATCCCGCTGCCGCAGTACTGAGCATCGCGTGTTGCACACAGCCGAGGGTGTATTCCTGCACCCGGCGTTGACGCTACAGTCACCCGCTGATCATTGAAATGTGACATAAATCACACTTTCGACCGTCAAAGGAGTGCAACACATGAGCATGGGTAAACGCTTGTCCGCCGAATTCCTCGGCACGTTCTGGCTGGTTCTGGGTGGCTGTGGCAGCGCGGTGCTGGCCGCCAAGTTCGGTGGTGACGGCAATCCGCTGGGTATCGGCTTCCTCGGCGTGGCGCTCGCCTTCGGCCTGACCGTGGTGACCGGCGCCTATGCGTTCGGCCATATCTCCGGTGCGCACTTCAATCCGGCGGTCAGCGTCGGCCTGTGGGCCGGTGGTCGCTTCCCGACCAGGGACCTGGTGCCGTACATCATCGCCCAGGTCGCCGGCGGCCTGCTGGCCGGCTTCATCCTGCTGCAGATCGCCTCCGGCGCCAGTGGCTTCGCCATCGACGGCAGCCAGGCCGGAGCGTTCGCCAGCAATGGCTATGGCGCGCTATCGCCCGGTGGTTACAGCGTTGCGGCCGCCTTCCTGTGCGAGGTGGTACTGACGGCGGTGTTCCTGATCGTGATCATGGGTTCCACCCACGGCAAGGCACCGGCCGGGTTCGCCCCGCTGGCGATCGGCCTGTCGCTGACCCTGATCCACCTGATCAGCATCCCGGTCACCAACACGTCGGTGAACCCGGCCCGCTCCACGGCCGTGGCCTTCTTCGCCGGCAGCGGTGCGGTCAGCCAGTTGTGGCTGTTCTGGGTCGCCCCGTTGCTGGGTGGCGCGATCGGTGGCCTGATCTACAAGTGGATCGGCAACGACCGCTGATCTCCGCAGCAACCATTGCGGCCGACCCTCGGCCGCAATGGTTGCGCTTGCAACCGCGAATTGTGCGATTGCTCACGTTCCGTTAAGGTTGAGTTGACCGTCCGTGCACATGCCGGATGGGGGGCGTCCGGGGATGGGATGCCATGGTCGCCGGCTCTGCTGGCGAAGCCAACCAATTCATCACCTTGGGGGATGCATGAAGTTCGTGCCTGTCATGTTGTCGAGCCTGCTTTTCGCTGCGGCCCACGCCGCCGCGCAGGCGCCGTCCGAATGTCCTTCGCTACCGGCCAGCAGCGGTCTGCAGTGGCAGCAGCAGGTGCAGGCCGATTTCCTGGTCTGCCGCGCCAGCACCCCTGATGGCCGGGAAGTGCTGAGCCTGATGCTCAGCGCGCGTGACCCGTCCATTCCGCTGAACCGCTCGCTGCGGCAGGAAAAAGGCAGCTTCGGCGGTGAATCGCTGTACTGGTACCAGCCCGACCTGGGCGGCCAGCAACCGCCGGGGTATGCCGAACGGCGCATCAGCGTGGTCAAGCTCGACAAGGGGCGTTACGCGCAGATTTCGCTGTATCCGGACAGCGCGCAGGAGCTGGGGTCACTGCAACAGCTGGCGCAGGGCATGAGCCTGACCCCGTCGGCCGTGGCCGCCGGGCGCTGAGGATGACGGGGATGACTGCCTGGCAGCATCCCCGCGGCGCGACCCGATCCAACGGTAGTGCCGGCCGCTGGCCGGCACCCCGATCCGCCTCCAGGCGAGGCAGTTTCCGGCCAGCGGCCGGTACTACGTCAGAACTTGCCTTCCTGGAAATCGACGAAGGCCTGCATCAGTTCCTGCCGCGTGTTCATCACGAACGGCCCGTGGCGCATCACCGGTTCGCGCAGCGGACGGCCAGCCACCAGGATCAGGCGCGCGCCTTCATTGCCGGCCGAGATGTGCAACTGCTCGCCACCGCCCAGCACCGCCAGTTCCTGGCGAGCGACGTCGCGCGCGGCGTCCTGCTCACCCACAGTCACGCCACCTTCGAACACATACGCAAAGGCGTTGTGCCCTTCCGGCAGCGCGTAGGTCCAGGCACGGTCGGGCGCCAACGTGATGTCGAGGTAGAGCGGGTCGGTGGCCGGTTGCACGATCGGGCCGCGGGTGCCATCGACCGTGCCAGCGATCACCTTCACCTCCACGCCCGCTTCCGGGTGCACCACGGGAATCCGCTCAGGCGCGAACTCCTGGTACTTCGGCTCGGTCATCTTCTCCTTTGCCGGCAGGTTCACCCACAGCTGGAAGCCACGCATCTGCCCGCTTTCCTGCTCGGGCATCTCCGAGTGCACCAGGCCGCGGCCAGCGGTCATCCACTGCACGCTGCCCGGGGTCAGCAGGCCTTCGTTGCCATGGTTGTCGCGATGCCGCATGCGCCCGTCGAGCATGTAGGTGACGGTCTCGAATCCGCGGTGCGGATGCTCCGGGAAACCGGCGATGTAGTCCTCGGCGCGGTCGGTGCCGAATTCATCAAGCAGCAGGAACGGATCGAGGTCGGGCAGCGTCGGGCCACCGATGACGCGGGTCAGGCGCACGCCGGCACCGTCGGAGGTGGGCATGCCACGGATGGTCCGCAGCACGCGGACCGGTTCGGGAAAGCTCATGGCGACTCCTGTTGGATGGATGCCACTGAAGATGGACGCCGCACGGCCACACGCCAATGGACGGCGCCGCAACCGATTGTTCCATCCCTGATGTTCGCTGCACGTCAGCACAACAAGCGTACGACCAAAGTACTACCGCCGATTCGTCCTGTGCCAATTGACCCTGTCGAGGGCACGCGGGACTCTTTGACTGTCTTTCCGGGAGAGAGCACCTCATGAAAGGGTTTTCCAAAATAGGCTGGGCGGCCCTCGCCCTGCTCGGCGCCTTCTGTCTGGGCACCGTGGCCCTGCGCCGCGGCGAACACATCAATGCGCTGTGGATCGTCGTCGCCGCGGTTTCGCTGTACCTGGTGGCCTACCGCTTCTACAGCCTGTTCATCGCCAACAGGGTGATGCAGCTGGATCCGACCCGGGCCACGCCGGCGGTGATCAACAACGATGGCCTGGACTACGTGCCGACCAACAAGCACGTATTGTTCGGCCACCACTTTGCCGCCATCGCCGGCGCAGGCCCGCTGGTCGGCCCGGTCCTGGCCGCGCAGATGGGCTACCTGCCTGGACTGCTGTGGCTGGTGGTGGGCGTGGTGCTGGCCGGTGCGGTGCAGGACTTCATGGTGCTGTTCCTGTCCAGCCGTCGCAACGGCCGTTCGCTGGGCGACCTGGTAAGAGAAGAGATGGGCCAGGTACCTGGCACCATCGCGTTGTTCGGTGCGTTCCTGATCATGATCATCATCCTGGCGGTGCTGGCGATGGTGGTGGTCAAGGCGCTGGCCGAAAGCCCGTGGGGCATGTTCACGGTAATCGCGACGATGCCTATCGCCATCCTGATGGGCGTGTACATGCGCTATATCCGCCCCGGCAAGATCGGCGAGATCTCGGTGGTCGGCCTGATCCTGCTGCTGGCCGCGATCTGGTACGGCGGCAAGGTCGCCGCCGACCCAGTGTGGGGCCCGGCGTTCACGTTCACCGGCACCCAGATCACCTGGATGCTGATCGGCTACGGCTTCGTCGCATCGGTGCTGCCCGTGTGGCTGTTGCTGGCCCCGCGCGACTACCTGTCGACCTTCCTCAAGATCGGCACGATCATCGCGCTGGCCGTCGGCATCCTGATCGTGATGCCGGAACTGAAGATGCCGGCGCTGACCCAGTTCGCCGCCAGTGGCGACGGCCCGGTGTGGAAGGGCGGCATGTTCCCGTTCCTGTTCATCACCATCGCCTGCGGTGCGGTCTCTGGTTTCCATGCGCTGATCTCCTCCGGCACCACGCCGAAGCTGCTGGCCAATGAAGCGCACATGCGTTACATCGGCTACGGCGGCATGCTGATGGAATCGTTCGTGGCGGTGATGGCGCTGGTCGCGGCCTCGATCATCGATCCAGGCATCTACTTCGCGATGAACAGCCCGGCGGCGGTGATCGGCGCCGATGCGGCGTCGGCGGCGCACTACATCACCAACACCTGGGGCTTCACCATCACGCCGGAGCAGCTGACCGCGACCGCGGCGGCGATCGGCGAGCCGACCATCCTGCATCGTGCAGGTGGCGCACCGACACTCGCGGTGGGCATCGCGCAGATCCTGCACGAAGCGATCCCCAGTGGCAGCGACGCAATGATGGCGTTCTGGTACCACTTCGCGATCCTGTTCGAAGCATTGTTCATCCTGACCGCGGTGGACGCCGGCACCCGTGCCGGACGCTTCATGCTGCAGGACCTGCTGGGCAACTTCGTCCCGGCGCTGAAGAAGACCGAGTCGTGGACCGCCAACATCATCGGCACCGCCGGCTGCGTGGCGCTGTGGGGCTACCTGCTCTACACCGGTGTGGTCGATCCGTTCGGCGGCATCCAGACCTTGTGGCCGTTGTTCGGCATCTCCAACCAGATGCTGGCCGGTATCGCGCTGATGCTGGGCACGGTAGTGCTGTTCAAGATGAAGCGCGACCGCTATGCGTGGGTCACTGCGGTACCGGCGGTGTGGCTGCTGATCTGCACCACCTATGCCGGCTTCATCAAGATCTTCGACAGCAACCCGGCGCAGGGTTTCCTGGCACAGGCACACAAGTTCCAGGCCGCGCTCGCCAGCGACACGATCACGGCGCCGGCCAAGTCGGTGGCGCAGATGAAGCAGATCGTGGTCAACGCCTACGTCAATACCGGCCTGACCGCGCTGTTCCTGCTGGTGGTGGGCGCAGTCCTGGTGTATTCGATCAAGACCATCCTGGCGGCACGCCGCAATCCGCAGCGCAGCGACCGCGAGACCCCTTACGTGGCGCTGAAGCCGCATGAAATGGTGGATCTGTGATGAGTACGCAACTGGTTCCCGCCGGCCAGTACCAGGCGCACCGCCGCATCTGGCGGCGCCTGGTGCAGACCGCACGACTGTGCTGTGGCATTCCTGATTACGACAACTACGTCCGGCATATGCTGGAAAAGCATCCGGACCAGGAGCCGATGGACTACAAGACGTTCTTCCGCGAGCGCCAGGAAGCGCGCTACGGCGGACGCAATGGTGGCCGCTGCTGTTGAGGGCCGGGACGGCCTTTTCGCAGGCAAAAGAAGGCCGAGCGCGTGCTCGGCCCTACACGGGCAGAGCGGGTTCGCGGCGCACGCCGCGAACCCGCAACAGGAACGTCCGGTCAGAACTCAGGCGCCGGCCATCCACTTCAGGATCAGGCCGGTGACATAGGCCAACCCGGTACCGGTGGCATAGCCCACCGTCCCCAGCAGCACCCCCACCGGCGCCAGCGTCGGATGGAAGGCCGCGGCCACCACGGGAGCCGAGGCGGCCGCCCCGATGTTGCCCTGCGAACCGATCGCGAAAAAGAACAACGGCGCGCGCAGCAGCTTGGCCACCACCCACAGCACCAGCACATGCGTAGCCATCCAGATCGCGCCGAGCAGGAACAGCCACGGCCGATCCAGCAGCGACAGCAGGTTCATCTGCATGCCGATGCAGGCGATCAGGAAGTACAGGAACACCGTGCCCAACCGCGAAGCGCCTGCGGCTTCCAGCCGGCGCGCACGGGTGAAGCTCAGGCCCAGGCCCATCGCCGTGGACAGCAGGATCACCCACACGAACTGGCTGTCCAGGCTGAACTGGCTGGCCCAGCTGACGTTGGCCTTGAACCAGCCCGACAGCGGTGCGGCGATGGCGTGAGCCAGGCCGACGCCACCCAGTGCCACGCCGACGATCACCATCAGGTCGGTCATGCTGGGAATGCGCGCGTTCTGTGCCTCGTAGGCGCTGATGCGTGCCTTCATCTCGTCGATGGCGCGCGTATCGGCCCCGTTGCGGGTGTCGATCTGCTGCGCGCGGTTGGCCAGGAACAGCAGGATCGCCATCCACAGGCTGGCGCAGGCCACGTCGACCACGGCGAACTGCCCGAAGGTGGTGGCATCGGTGCCGAACACTTCGCGCATGGCGACCATGTTGGCGCCGCCACCGATCCAGCTGCCGGCCAGCGCGGCCATGCCGGCCCAGGTATCACCGGCCACCGTTTCCGGATGGATCAGCTTCATCAGCTGGAAGGAGACGATCGCACCGAGCATGATGCCAGCGGTACCGGCACAGAACACAAGCAACAGCTTCGGCCCCAGCTTGATGACGCCCTTGAGGTCGATCGACAGCGTCAGCAGGACCAGCGCGGCCGGCAGCAGCACGTCACGCGCGACCGGGTTGTACAGCGAGGTGTTGTGGCCATCGATGACACCGGCGGTGTTGTAGATGGCGGGGATGAAGTAGCACAGCAGCAGTGCCGGCACCCAGGCGAAGATCTTCTTCAACAGCGGGGTCGGACCACTGGCGGCCCAGAAGATCAGGGCCAGGGTGGCGGCAATCAGGCCCAGTCCAACGATATCGTTGCTGATCAGGGCAGTAGCGGGTTCGGTCGGCATGGGATCCTCTGTCGATCGAAGGAGCGGGAAAAAAAAGCGCCGCATGAAGCGGCGCAGGTCGAGATTAACACTGTCTTCACGTCGGGTCATGCCGCAGCGCGGAGCAGGTCGGCCGTCCGATCAAGCGGGGCGCGAAGCGCCGAAGTCCAGGGTGACACGCGTCCCGCGCGGTTGGCGGGGCTGCAACTGCAGCGTCCAGCCCAGGTGCTCGCACAGCCGCGCGATCAGATCCAGGCCGATGCCACTGCCTCGATCGGCACGCTCGCCGCGGGCCATGCGCGCGTGGATCGCCGCGATCTCCTCCGGGCTCATCCCGTGCCCGGGGTCCTGCAGGGTCAGTACCGCCGACGAACTCAGCTGCAGCTCGATATGGCCGCGGCCGCTGTTTTCGATGGCATTGCGCAGCAGGTTGCCGATCGCCGCCTGCACCACCGCCAGCGGCGCGACGATATCCACCGGCGCAGCCTGGATGCCGATGCTCAGGTCCTTGTCGCCGAGCAGGTAGCGATGGTCGTCGACGATCTCCGGCAGCAGCTGGTCCAGTGCGATGCGCTCGGCACGTGCGGCCAGGCGCGCGGGATCACGCGCCAGCACCAGCAGCAGCTCGATCAGCTGCTCCACGCTCTGTGCCGTGCGCAGCACCCGCTGCATCTGTTGGCGGGCACGTTCGGGCAGGCCCGGTTGCTCCAGCGCCAGCTCGGCTGCACCGGTCATCACTGCGATCGGCGTGCGCAGTTCGTGGCTGGCGGTACTGATGAAGACCCGCTCACGCTCGACGAACTGCTCGTTGCGGTCCAGGTAGTCGTTCAGCGCATCGGCGATGGTGTGCAGCTCGGAACTGCCGCGCGGGTCGACCTCGATGCGCTGGCCCTGAACGCCCGGCCGCAATGCGCCGATGTGCTGGGCCAGCAGGCTCAACGGGCGCACCATGCGTTCCATGCCGAAGGACGCCATCAGCACGGTGACGAAGATCATGATCACCCCGGCCAGCATCACCCAGCGCGTGGCGAACTGCTCCAGGTCATGGAAATCGGAGATGTCCAGCGCCAGCGCGACCCGTCCCATCGACCGGGTCTCGCGCACCATCACCGCCGTCTCCCGGCCTTTGATCATCACGCCGTCGTGAAGGCCCGGATGCAGCGTACGCAGGCTGTCAGGCAGGTTGACTGCATCGAAGCGGTACAGGCTGAGCGTGTCCGAATCCTGCCAGCGATAGTGCGGTTCATGCTCGACGTGCTCGACGATGCTGTCCAGTTCGGAATTGAGCAGCGCGCGCCAGGCGGCATGTTCGGCGTGTTCGTGCACGTAGTTGCCGACGCTGAACACAGCGATCGACAGCAGGGCCAGGTAGCCCAGCAACCACCACACCACGCGCCGGTACAGCGGGCCCGGCCTACGCGCCTTCATCATCACCCTTGCCTGCATCGGCGGCCGCGGTCACCGCAAGGCGGTAACCAACCCGCGGCAGGGTGTGGATCAGCTTGTCGGCAAACGGACCATCGACGCTGCGGCGCAGCTCATAGACATGCGAGCGCAGCAGGTCACCATCCGGTGGCTCGTCGCCCCACAGGGCGAACTCCAGCTGTTGGCGGGTGACCGCACCGGGGCTGGCGCGCATCAGCACCTCCAGCAGCTTGCGGCAGGCCGGGTAGAGGTGGAGCACCTGACCACCCCGCTGGGCTTCGAGGGTCGCCAGGTCCAGCACCAGGTCGCCCACCTGCAGGCGCTTGCGCGGGTTCCGGCCCTGCGCACGCAGCAGCAGCGCCTCCAGCCGAACTTCCAGCTCGGGCAGGGCGAACGGCTTGGTCAGGTAATCGTCGGCACCCGCGCGGAAGCCGGTGATCTTGTCCGGCAGTTCGTCGCGCGCGGTCAGCATGATCACCGGCACCTCCGAAGCCTGCTCGGCGCGCAGGCGACGCAGCACCTCCGGCCCCTCCATGCGCGGCAGCATCCAGTCCAGGATCACCGCGTCGTAGGGATGGCTGCCGGCCAGGTGCAGGCCGGTGATGCCGTCCGGGGCCACGTCGAGCACGTGCCCGCGCGACTCGAAGTAGTCGAACAGGTTGGCCACCAGCTGGCGGTTGTCCTCGATCACCAACAGACGCATGCACGAAACATCCACGGAAGTTCGTACCATGGTAGCGCTGCCCATGTCGGAATGCGGTCGTCCCGGCCTCCTCTGACGCTTTTCCAACCCCCGCCACCTCAGAATGGCCGTTTTTGCTCCCGGAGCCTGCCGTGCCCGTAGCCCTGCCCCGCCGTTGGCGCCTGCCCCTGTTGTGGCTGTTGATCGTTGCTGCGCTGGCAGCGGGGATCGGCCTTCGGCAGCCGCAGCCACCGGACGAGCCGCGCTTCGTGCTGGCGGCCCGCACCATGGTCGAGAGTGGGCAATGGCTGCTGCCGCACCGGGGCGTGGAGCTGTATGCGGAGAAGCCACCGGTCTTCATGTGGCTGCAGGCGGCGGCCTACGAGATCGTCGGCAGCTGGCAGTGGTCGTTCCTGCTGCCGTCGCTGCTGGGCGCCGTGCTCAGCCTGTGGTTGGTGTCGGATCTGGCACGCCGACTGTGGTCACCGCGGCATTCCCTGTACGCCCTGGCGGCGCTGTTCTGCACCCTGCAGTTTGGCCTGATGGCCAAGCGCGCGCAGATCGACATGGTGCTGGTCGGCATGACCACGGTGGCCCTGTGGGGCTTGATGCGCCACCTGTGCGAACGCCGCAACCTGGCTGCCTTGTGGCTGGCGGGGTTCGCCGCTGGCCTCGGCACGGTGACCAAAGGCGTGGGTTTCCTGCCGCTGCTGATGGTCCTGCCGTGGTTCGGCTGGTGGCTGTACCAGCGTCGCCGCGGGCGCAGCGTTGACGGCCCACACCCGGCAACGCTGCTGTGGCTGATCCCGGCCTTCCTGCTGGGCGTGTCGGTGTGGCTTGCGCCGCTGGGCTGGGCCCTGCTGCACACGCCCAGCGCCGAACTGCAGGCCTACGCGCATGAGCTGTTGTTCAAGCAGACCGGTACCCGCTATGCCAACGCCTGGCACCATCGCCAACCGGCCTGGTACTACCTGCAGGTGATCCTGACCCTGTGGCTGCCGGGCAGCCTGCTGCTGCCGCTGCTGTTCAAGCCGTGGTGGCGCCGCATCCGCCGGGGCGACCGCCGGCAGTGGCTGCTGCTGGGCTGGGCGCTGCTGGTGCTGGTGTTCTTCAGTGCCAGCCCGGGCAAGCGCGAGGTCTATGTGCTGCCGATGCTGCCTGCGATGGCACTGGCGGTTGCGCCGTTGTTGCCGGGCTTGCTGCGCCGGCTGTGCGTGCGCCGCTATTTGTTCGGCTACAGCGTGGTGCTGATGCTGGCCACCGGCGTGCTCGGCGTGATGCTGATGACCGAGCACCCGTGGGCCTTGGCGCAACTGGAACGCCGGGCCATGCCCGATACGCTGCTGCCGGTGCTGGGTGACGGCCTGCTGACCTTCGCCATCGCGCTGGCCACGTTGGCCGTCTGGTTGCGGGTGCGCCGCGCCACGACACTGGTGCTGCTGACCCACGGCATGCTGTGGATGCTCTACGGCCTGGTGCTGATCCCGGCACTGGATCCCTACGCGTCGGCATCGGCGCTGATGCGCCGCGTCGGCGCGCGGATCGGTCCGGACGCCGAACTGGCGCTGGTCGCCTGGCGCGAGCAGAACCTGCTGCAGGCTGACCGCCCGGTACGCGAGTTCGGCTTCAAGCGGCCCTGGGCCGAGCAATGGCACGATGCCGGCCCCTGGCTCGCCGAAGCGCCGGACAAGCGCTGGCTGCTGGTGCTGGACGAGGCGATGAGTCCCTGCGTGGATCCGGCCAAGGTGATCGACATCGGCATGGCCAACAGGAATCGTTGGCAACTGCTTCCCGGTACGGCCTGGGACCCGCAATGCCACGCCGAACGGGCCGGCTCGACCGCCGAAGAAGACTGAACGTTGACTCGTGCCGGGGAAATCATTAACCCGGCGCGAACGAGCGTCCGACCCTTCTCCGACATGCAGGTGACGAGCATGGCTGCGGATTCCCGAACCCGCCTTCCCTCAGCATGCCCGTTCGTCCCCTTGATTCGATCGCGCCGCTTGCGACATCGCCACTGGCGTCAAGATTCGCCGTAACTCACTTTTGGCTGCCTGTCGCAATCGGTCTGCCCGTGTTTGCGCTGCTGATGGGGTTCGGCGGCGACCAGTGGGTGGCCGATCACCTGTTCCGCCTTGAGGGCAGCCGATGGGTGCTACAGGACGCCTGGATCACCCGCAGCGTCGTGCACAAGGCCGGTAAATGGTTGAGCACTGCGGCGGCGCTGGTCGTGCTCCTGCTGTGCTTCCATCACTGGCGTAAAGGACGCGATCACACCCTGCGGTGGGCGCTGCTTTATGTCGTACTTGCCCTGGCGCTGGGCACCGGCGTGATCTCCCTGCTGAAGTCGCTGGTGCCGATGGAATGCCCTTGGGACTTGCTGCGCTACGGCGGCCACCAGCCATTTATCGGGCTTTTCACCGCACGCCCCGCTGGCATGGCCGCGCAGGCCTGCTTCCCGGCCGGGCACGCCAGTGCCGGCTACGCCTGGCTGTGCCTGTACTACTTCGCCCTGCTATGGCGCCCGTCGTGGCGCTGGGCCGGGTTGTGGATCGGCCTCGGCGCCGGTTTGGTGTTCGGCATCAGCCAGCAGCTGCGCGGAGCGCATTTCCTTTCGCATGACGTCGCCACTGCATTGATCTGCTGGCTGCTTTCGCTCGGCCTCTATCTGATCGTCAAGCGCGTCCTGACACACCGTCAACTGAACCATGCCAACCGTCAGGAGGCCAACGCATGAGCGCATCGGTCCAACGGCCCGCCCGCCTCCCCGCCCTTGCGGGTCTGCGCCACTGGCGGCCGCAGCTGTCCACCGAAGCGCTGATCGCGCTGACCAGCCTGTTCTTCGCGGTGGCCGGCAATGGCCTGTTCTGGCACAGCGCGATGGCCAGCCATCCAGGCAGCCTGCGCTACGCGCTTTCGCTGCTGCTGTTGCTGCTGGGTGCTCACGGCGTGCTGCTGGGCATCCTGGTCTGGCGCTGGAACGCCAAGGTGGTGATCAGCCTGTTGCTGCTGGTGACCGCATTCGCCGCGCACTACATGAGCCGCTACCACATCTACCTGGATGCGGACATGCTGCGCAACGTGCTGGCGACGGACCCCAAGGAAAGCCGCGAGTTGATGACCGTGTCGCTGCTGTGGCCGGTCCTGTTGCTGGCCGTGTTGCCGATGATCGTGCTGTGGCGCGTGCAGCTGCGCCGTCGCAGCTGGGGCCGCAGCCTGCTGTGGCGCCTCGGCTTCCTGGTGGTGTCGGCGGTGACTGCCGTCGGCGGCGCGTTGATCTCGTTCCAGGACGTTTCGGCACTGATGCGCAACCAGCGCGAAGTGCGTTACCTCGCCACTCCGGCCAACGTGCTGCTGGGCATGCCGCGTGCGCTGCGTGGCGACAACCCGGTGCAGCGCGCACCGAAGCTGCCGATCGGCACCGACGCCAAGGCCACTCCGCGAGCGCCGGCCAGCAAGCCGCGCCTGCTGGTGATCGTCATGGGCGAGACCGTGCGTGCGCAGAACTGGGGCCTCAACGGTGGCCGCAACACCACCCCGGAACTGGCGCAGGCCAGCGTGATCAATTTCCCGGACATGCATTCCTGCGGCACCAGCACGGAGGTCTCGCTGCCGTGCCTGTTCTCGCCGTGGGGCCGCCACGACTACGACGAGAAGAAGATCCGTGCGCACCAGTCGCTGCTGCACGTACTCAACCGCGCCGGCATCGCGCCGCTGTGGCGTGACAACCAGTCCGGCTGCAAGGGCGTGTGCGAGGGCCTGGACTTCCAGTCATTGTCCGACGCCACCACACCCGGCCTGTGCGCCGATGGCCGCTGCATGGACGAGATCCTGCTGCAGGACCTGGCCACCCAGGTGCGGGCCAAGCCCGGCGACCGGGTCGTGGTGCTGCACCAGCTGGGCAACCACGGCCCGGCCTACTTCGAGCGCTATCCGCCCGCGTTCCGCCGCTTCACCCCGACCTGCGACACCCGTGACATCGGCCGCTGCTCGCGCGACGAGATCACCAACAGCTATGACAACGCGGTGTTGTACACCGATCATTTCCTGAGCAAGACCATTGCTACCCTGCAGGGCATGCAGGATTACGACACGGCGATGATCTACCTGTCCGACCATGGTGAATCGCTGGGCGAGAAGGGCCTGTTCCTGCATGGCGTGCCGTATGCGATCGCACCGGCCGAGCAGACCCGCGTACCGATGACGATGTGGTTCTCGCCGGGCTTCGCCAGCAGCCGTGGGTTGGACCTGCAGTGCGTGCGCAAGCGTTCGGCGGCCTATACCGACCACGACAACCTGTTCCCGTCGGTGCTGGGCCTGATGCAGGTTAAGACGGCGCTGTACGAGCGCGACCGCGACGTGTTCGCCAACTGCGAAGGTTGAGGGGTGTTTGGCAGGGCTTGCAGCCCTGCACCTGCGGTAGTGCCGGCCGCTGGCCGGTAGCCTCGACAGCGACAGCAACAGCAAAAGCAAAAGCTGGCATTCCGTGGATTGGCGGGGGGGGGGGGGGGGGGGGGGGGGGGGGGGGGGGGGCCCGGGGGCAGTGCGGGGCCGGCGCAATGTCCTCCATTGTAGGCGGGCCGCCCCCCTCCGGGGGCCCCCCCCCCCCCCCCCCGCCCCCACCCCGCCTTCGACAGATTTTCGCGATCTGTCGGAACGACGCATTGCCCTGGTGGGTGTCGACCTTGGTCGACACAGTAGATCCACGCCATGCGTGGATGACCCATTCGATATCTGACAGATGTGTCGACCAAGGTCGACACCTACCGACAGCACACGGAATCTGTCAGAGGTGGGGCGGGGGGGGGGGGGGGGGGGGGGGGGGCGGCGGGGCGGGGCGTGGGGGGGGGGGCCCCCCCGCCGCGACACCCCCCGGGGAATGGGTTTTTTCCTACAGTTGGGTAATTTCTGTGTATGGGGGGGTGGGTCGGGTTGGGGGGGGTTGTGCCGATTGTTTGGGGCGACGGGGTTTACTTGGAGTTAATTGCTGCGCCCCCCGCACCGGGACCCACCC
>NZ_JAVFVN010000289.1:0-2768 GCF_030910085.1 Stenotrophomonas maltophilia group sp. RNC7
AACTATTTGTTTTGTAATATCACGACAAGGAATTAATATAGAATCTTGCGCTCCACTAATAGTTACATATTTATTATTTTTACCTTGAGCAGTATAAAAACCAGGTACTCCCAAAAAGTTTTCAGCTGTAAAATAATTAGAATTCTTTAAGATATTGTTTACAATTTGCCAAGGTTTTTCTGGAAAACTATTATATTGTCGAACATTTATTTCCTCTTCAGTCATACCCCTTATATTTACTAAATGTTCAAGATGCTCTTTCGCTATTTCGCAATTTTTTAGTAAGAATTGATATGCAATATTTAACGATCTTATATCTTTCTTTTCTCTTTCTTTATGAACTTCTATATTTGTGAAATCCACTTTTTTACTATTCTTACCATCTAAAAAATGCAGGTATCCAGGGCAAGCTCCTTTTTGTCCAAATGGACGTTCTGATTCCACCCTGCAACATACAACTCTATTATTATCCTCATTAATCATACACATACCTTCATGTCCACAAATATCACAAGGGGTATTATAATATTCATACCACCCTTTTAATCTTCCTATTGGTCTATAAGCTTTAGCCATAAAAAATTCCCCCTTAATTGTTATTTAAGACACACTTCTAAGCCATTAATTTCTCCTTAATAGGCGGTGTGATAGTAATACATTTAAACTGATGTATACCCTCTTTCCCAAGAACCACCAATAAAGGATTATTATCCGTATCTACACCTAAAATCTTTATAGTTAAAACGTTCTTTCCTTTAAAAGCTTCACTCGAAATTTTAATTATTTCACCTTTCATCAAACAGTAAACTAAATCACTTTTCGTATATCCCCTTTGATTGCATCTATTCGGAACATGTATCCCCAACTTAATACAACCATTAACTTTTCTTTTTAAAATATTTACTATTTCATTCTTCAACTCTTTCTTCATTATTAATTCCTCCTTTAAATACAAAAAAGACCAAAGGAATCTGAGCATCGCACAAACCCCAAAGGTCTTCTAATTGTTATTTATAATTAAAATGAAATTAAATTTATATAAATATATATTACCAAATTTTCTTATATTTTTCTATTTTTCAAGAACTTTTTAAGAAAAATCTCTAGACTTGTACTTGAGTTCTTTGCTTCAAACCTAATAATCTTTTTCTTATTACCGGTGATACATTCTAGCATCTTTACAAAAGCCCCTTCAAGCTTATTATATACTTGGTCCTGCTCAATTAATGGTATTGTCTTATATTGATTCTTATTAATTTCGATATGCATAGATGGAACAGTAGCCATTAATGGGATATCTAATTCTTTCTCTAACAGTTCTGGCTTACTAAAATTCAAATGTTCATTAAATATCAATTTACATGAAATCGAACTTTTAATAACCTCATTAATATAGTTTTTCCATTGCAATATCCCTGTTATATCATTGTTTACAACTATCCATAATTCATCTAGATACTTAAGTGTATTTAAAGTGTATTCTTCCATTTTCCCTGTTGGCAAATCAACTAAGAGCAAATCATAAAATTTCAGTCCTTCAACAAAATATTCTATGGCCTGTTCAGTCCAATTCAAATCTTTGTCCTTTTCTATAAAAGGGTAAAAGTGAATGCCCTTAACATCCCAAATAGCTTGTTTTGGTTCCCCCTCTCCCATTAAATATTTACTGTAAGTCTGCCAATTTTCAGGTTTATCACTGAACAAAGATAGAGTATTCTTTTGTTTCATATTTGTGGTTATAGCTTCCAACACTCCAATTGGAAAAGAGTAGTCAGATAAATACAAGGAAAAGTTTATAGCCAGAGTAGTTACACCACTCCTATGCAACGGAGACCAAATACCAATTGCTTTATGTGGAATAGTCTTTTTCTTGTAAACAGGAATATTTATATAATCCCTTAAGCACAAAATCCTTTTCTCATACTTTCTTCTTTCTTCAGCAATTTTCTTTATTTCAGCCTTATCTATTGGTACACCATTACAAGTGATTTGGGTACCTTCATCTAATTTCTGTTTACTAGTTGCATTGCAATTAGAATTATCATCCTCACAAGAAGTTTTACCTGGAACCATGGATAAGTCTTTATCATTTTTATTATCTTTACCTTTATTTTCTTTCAATACTTTTTCATCACTTTTAGTAGCTTCGACAGGTTTTGTTACCCTTTTATTCTGTTCATCATCTATCGGTATGTTGTTTGTATTCCCTAATGACTCAAATTCAATACCTGCTTGATTTTGTCCATTATCCTCTTCAATTTGTATTTGTATCTCATTTTTATTTTCACTTTCTAAAGGAGAACTCTTTTCTATGTCATATAACTCCACTGAATTTGAGGAGTTATTTAAAATATTCATTTTAATTTGAGGTTCTTTACTACTATTTGTTGCTTCATTAACGATTTCCCTAGTATCTTCTACTCCCAATGGTAAATCTAAACACATGCTTTTAACTTTTTCTTCTTTAATTTTAACCAATAAATCTTCAATCGCATCTTCATCTTTAGATACAACACGTAATGAAGGATCTTTATAATTCATTAAATATTCCGGGGTAACTTCATTCTCTAAAATTAAGATAAAATACTCCAAATCACTGTAAAACATCTGTTTTATGCCACACACTTGTAATACTTCCTTTTCATCATCACCTACTTGCCAGATAATGATTTTCACATTGTCCTTTGCATTTTCAAGTTCCTCTAATGAGCATTCTGAATAATCCCATTTAGGTAGGTAATCTTCTAATACCTCGTATATAAACTCCT
>NZ_JAVFVN010000314.1:0-1348 GCF_030910085.1 Stenotrophomonas maltophilia group sp. RNC7
GGGTGGGGGTTGTGTTCGAGTTGCCGGCCTGCCCCCCCGCGGGGGGTTTGGGTCCCGGCCAGGCCCCGTGGTGGGGGGGGGGGGCGGGGCGGGGGCGGTCAGGTGGGGGGGGGGGGTGCGGGGGGGTCGGCGGGCCGGGGCCCGGATTCGCTCCGGCCTGGGACCCCCAGAGTTGGCCGCCCAGCGGCCGGCACTACCCGTCAGTCGGGGGCCTTGGCCGGTACGAACGGCGAGGTCGGGTCGCTGGCCGGGAAGGTCTCCTCCAGCGCCTCGTCCTGGTTGTCGCTGGCGCGCTGCTTGCGTTCGCGACGCTTGAGCGGGCTTTCCTGGCCGCCGCGATGGCGGTCGCCGCCATCCTTGCGGTCCTGGGCGGCCTGTTCAGCCTCGTGCTTCACCGGCAGATGGTCGCCACCGTGCTCGGCGTCGTAGAAAGGTGCACCGGTGCCGCGGTAGTCGGCATTGTCGGCATCGCGCTTGCCGCGCTGTTCACCGGGAATGGGCGGGTGGTTTTCCCGCAACGGGTCTCGGGAATTCTCTCGGCTCATGGTCTGGCTACCTGCGCTCGGGGCTCCCACTACACCGCGCCACAGGTAAAGCCGCCGCGAACCCGGCGTCATGAACATCTTGCTCACCCCCCGGTAACAGCACCGCGCGTATTCCTGCCCACCCGCCCCCGCTGCAGGAGCCGGCCATGCCCCGTCTTGAACGACCCGCACCGTCCGTGTTCAACGCCCTGCTCGATCCGCTCGGCCAGCGCACCGCACAACGCCGCACGCGCCGCCATGAAGATCCGCAGGCGGTGGCGCAGGACTACCTGCAGTACATGCTCAGCGACTACGAAGAGCGTCGCGGGCAGAACCACCGCAACTGGCGCGATCTATGCCCGGTCTACGCCTTCGCATTGACCACCCACGCTGCCGACTGGCCGCGCGGTGACGCCGCGGATACGTGCGAGGAGCTGGCCGAACACTGGGAGCAGATGCGCGGGCAGTCGCGGTTGAGCTGGTCGCAGGCACGGCCGGTGGTGGAAGACGCCTGGCGCGCGCTGGATCATATTCCGGCGGTGGCGGTGAGGCCGTTGCTGCAGTAGTGCCGGCCGCGCGGCGGCCCCCCCCGGAAAAAGAACGGGGCGGGCGCGGGCGGGCCCCGGGCCGCCCAACCCGTGTACCGCGGAACCCCCGGGCCCGGATCCCCCCCGGGGGGTTTTAACCCCCCGGGTGTCGTTCGGGGCCGGGTGTTTCTCCGTGATTGGTTTTGGGCGGCGGGGGGGGCCGTTGCGCTCGCCCCTTATTTTTGGGGGGGGGGGCGCCCCGGGGCCCGCCACTACTGCAGCAACGGCCTCACCGCC
>NZ_JAVFVN010000341.1:0-332 GCF_030910085.1 Stenotrophomonas maltophilia group sp. RNC7
GGTTGGTGGGAGCCGGTGCGGGTGTCGTCTTGCCGAGTTAGAGGTTCGCTTCGAACTGTCTGCACTGAACGAGCGCGTCGCTGAGCTGCACGCTTCACTTGAGCGCCTTCCGCAGAGCTTCGGCGATGGCATCCGCAGCCGAATTGCCGATGCTTTGGACCTGGGCGTCGAGATCGGCGCGGCTGAGGTGCAGACCGCAGTCGGCGCAGGTGGCTCCCCTGTCATGGTCTATCTCTTTCGACCCGTCAGCCGTCTTCTGGATGAATTGACTGCCGCCGCAGTTCGGGCAAAGCAGTTTGATGGTTCCGAGATTAATGGTCATGAGAGTTCCC
>NZ_JAVFVN010000355.1:0-417 GCF_030910085.1 Stenotrophomonas maltophilia group sp. RNC7
GGATGGAACCATCGGCACCGTTGGGAACGTTAGCGGGGTCACCCGGTTCAAGGGCTACGAGAACGATACGAACTCAACCTCAGCCGATGGCCTACCGGCGCACTCTATCGCGATCGTGGCTGAAGGCGGGAGTAGCGCGGATATCGCCCAGGCTATCGCTGTGCACAAGACGTCTGGAACTTACACCTACGGGACAACCGCAGTCACGGTTTATGACCAATACGGCGTACCGAACACGATCAGGTTTTTCCGCCCCACGGTGGTGCCTATCAAGGTAGTCGTGAACATTCAGGCGTTGCAAGGCTATTCGACGCCCTATGCAGACCAGATCAAAGCGGCTGTAGCGGCCTATATCAACGCCCTGGGGATCGGTACGGATGTGCTGTACACGAAGCTCTACACCCCGGCAAACCTGCC
>NZ_JAVFVN010000357.1:0-715 GCF_030910085.1 Stenotrophomonas maltophilia group sp. RNC7
TCTATCTGCAAAAGCTTGATTGGAGACAAGGGCAGCTGCCGCAACTGCGCAGCAAAAAACATACCTGTACGGCGACATTGTTTATCTTTCAGTGGAATGTTGCGAAGCGCTGTCCGTGCTCATGGAGGGTAATGAACGCAGACGACGCTTCGCTTCTTTCTGCGAGGTTTCCTCTCGGGAAGAAGCTTGCTTGGCGGGGACTTCCGTTGAAGATCGTCGCAAAAATGAAAACTAATGTGGTGGGTGAAGCCTACGAACCACTAAGCGGGGGGCTAATTTTTGATCCGCCTGCCTCACCCATAGGGTCTAGAACTTGTAGCTCAGACCGAAATTACCACCCCAGTTGCGGTCGACGTCCTTGCCAGCTGAGAAATCGACGTCAGCATGGATCTGGACTGCATCATTGAGCTTATAGGCAAATCCTGCTCCGACCTCGCCACGCGTTCCATCAAAAGCGTTATTGAACTGGACCGTGTTGATCTTCAGCTTGTTGTTGTCAGCAAATTCCTGTGCGACTGCCAGACGCAGATAAGGCTGGAAGGTCGAGCCGTTCTCGAGCGTGTGATTATAGCCGATCGTGGCGCCGATCCGACCCTGAAGGGACTCATACGCCTCGCCATCAGCTCGCATGCCATTGGTCAGGCCGTAGTCGAACGAACCGATCCGCAATGCCGCCAGCTGGACAAAAGGTTCAGCATAGAACCCGTTGGCGAAA
>NZ_JAVFVN010000376.1:0-1271 GCF_030910085.1 Stenotrophomonas maltophilia group sp. RNC7
GATGCAAACCACGAGAGGATCATCATGATGGAAAGAAGCCGCGGGCGGCCTACTAGCGCAACATTGACGGGGTTCATCATGCCAATCCCGAATCGGCCATATATCGCTTAAGTGCAAGTTCTGCCCGTAATGACTGGTCGCTATTCTTTGTGACGTGCTTCCAAAAAGCTATTTTTCCCAATAACCTCTCAAGGTAAAGCGGATCAAAGTTCTCAGTTGCGGCCATATGAGCGATCAATCCCTTAGTCGTCACATGAAAGACGTCCTGCCTAACCGAGCGCACAAAAGCTTTTGGTGGCATGAGCTTCCCTGATGAGATTGAGATCCCAGCAATAATCTTCCGATCATTCGGACCATAAAGTCGACTTTTGACAGGGTGTATCTTGAAATTCGCATCTGCAAGTATCTGGATAATCTTCCCTCTAAGCGAGGAGTCTATACGTTGCCCCGATATAGCGATGTCGTCAGCGTACCGCGTATATATTAGTCCTTCCTCGGCGCAATGATCGGCAATTCGGATGTCAAATGCCCTTGCTGCTAGATTGCTGAGCGCCGGACTTGTTGGCGCACCTTGGGGCAGCCCATCATTCTTAGTACAAACTCTGGTAAGCGCGCTTGCAACTGGATCGGAATAGCCGAGCTCAGCTAACAAGCTGCGCACTTTGCCGGAAGAGATCGACGGGAAAAAATTCAATATATCAATCTTAAGCAGCTCATTGCAGCCCAAATGCTGCTGAGCATTAGTAACGATCGAACGATTCTTCAGGAAACCGTGGGCTGAAGGATGGACCTCAACAAACTCAACAATATTCGCTAAAATCCACCGCTGAAGCTTCATCAGTATCGGCCGTGGTACGCTGATCTCGCGAAGCCCACCTGTTCGTTTGGGTATCTCGAATGTCCTGTAGTAGCTGTGTGGTGAATGGCAAATTGTTGCTAAGGTAACTTCGCTAACACCTAAAAGGGCGGCTAGGTGTGAAAACTCAAATATGGGAGGGAGGTTCCGAGCGGATAGTGAGGCTGCATGCGCGAGGTATCCGCGAACCAATTGCAACCCACGCTCACCTTTTACACGATCTTTATAAAATGATTGCCAGTCTTCGTAGTTAAATTCATTCATTTTTTTTACTATTATCTTCAGGTGGAGCGCAACGATACCAGAGTGAATATACTATATATTCTTCTTTACTGCTTTATGCAGTAAACATAGATCCAAAGGATCTATGCTTCTTGCGCGAAGTGCGTGAAGAAAATCTAACGCGCTCCTAAGC
>NZ_JAVFVN010000406.1:0-570 GCF_030910085.1 Stenotrophomonas maltophilia group sp. RNC7
AAGGGAGCTTGACTGCGAGACCTACAAGTCGAGCAGGGACGAAAGTCGGGCTTAGTGATCCGGTGGTACCGCATGGAAGGGCCATCGCTCAACGGATAAAAGCTACCCTGGGGATAACAGGCTTATCTCCCCCAAGAGTCCACATCGACGGGGAGGTTTGGCACCTCGATGTCGGCTCATCGCATCCTGGGGCTGAAGTAGGTCCCAAGGGTTGGGCTGTTCGCCCATTAAAGCGGTACGCGAGCTGGGTTCAGAACGTCGTGAGACAGTTCGGTCCCTATCTGTCGCGGGCGCAGGAAATTTGAGAGGAGCTGTCCTTAGTACGAGAGGACCGGGATGGACGTACCGCTGGTGTACCAGTTGTCTCGCCAGAGGCATAGCTGGGTAGCCAAGTACGGAAGGGATAAGCGCTGAAAGCATCTAAGCGTGAAGCCCCCCTCAAGATGAGATTTCCCACATTGGTAAGACCCCTTGAAGACGACGAGGTAGATAGGTTGGAGGTGGAAGTGCAGCAATGCATGGAGCTGACCAATACTAATCGGTCGAGGGCTTATCCTAACGAAGATGATT
>NZ_JAVFVN010000446.1:0-566 GCF_030910085.1 Stenotrophomonas maltophilia group sp. RNC7
AAGCAAAGGCTATGATGGATGGACAACCAAACAAAAAGAAGCCAATGCCAAAGCAAATGCACTTCGAGAAGAATTAGCTAGACTAGAAAAAGGCAATAAAACTGTTGAGAAATTAGTAAGTCAAAAAGGCGATGATGCAGGAACCTGGGCAGAATACCAGAGAGAATTAAAGAAAAGAGAAATCGAGTCAAAAGGCAAAGTTACACCATATGACATCTATGAATACTCTAAGTTAGATGCTATAGTAGATTTAGAAAGATCCACAGGAAGAAACATCGACAAATATAAGGATGCCAAGTTAATAGAAGCACAACTAACAAAGAACCTAGGCGTAAATGTAAGCGTTGATAAAAATAATAACATAACATTCAAAGGCAGCGACAACCAAAGTAGTAAGACCTGGCAATATGTTGGAATGGACATTAATGAAGCTACACAGTATTTACAAAGAGCAGGAACCGTTCGAAACATAAGTGCATCCAACAAAATTAACGAATCCTATGAAGCAAAAGCAGTACAAAAAGCAACCGCAAATAGAAAATTAAATCTAAATGCAGTAGAAGCAG
>NZ_JAVFVN010000550.1:0-2455 GCF_030910085.1 Stenotrophomonas maltophilia group sp. RNC7
ATTAGTATGGAGATAATATTACATCTTGTAAAAAAATCCTATGAAGAAATAACCTTACAAGACTTATTGGAGATAAGAGATTATTTATGGGAGTTAAAGAAAAAAAGTAAGCATGATTCTCTTTTTATAGAGTGGATAAAAAATTAAAAATGAATAAATAAAAAAAGGTAAAGATAATGTAAAAATCTTTACCTTTTTTATATAAGGGGGATTTTATGATGGAGCGTATAGAATCTGTAGAAAAATTAATAGGGAAAGAATTAAAAAACAAAGGGATACCAGAGTTAATGGCAACTCTTAAGATTAATTTTACTGAAGAATTAGATGACTTAACTAAGGCAGATATTAAAATAAAAACTATAAACTTGATTAAGAGAAAGTTTCAAACTTTACTAAAAAAAGCCCAAACATACGATGAATTGTTTGAAATAATTAATAGTATTCCAAGAACAAACAAAAAAGTTAAGTTTGAGATTCAAGAACTAGAAAATCAAAATATATTGAAGGGAAATAAGGAAAGAATGGCGCAGCTACTAAGTGTAGTACTTAAGTCGCAAATTCAAGAAAGAATTAAAACGGATTACCTTGAAAATCTTAAGAAATATTTGCCACTTGCAGTGAGATTTACATTTCAAAGAGAGAAAGAAGAACAAGTTGTAGAGTTTCTTACACTTGGAAATGTCACAATCCCACCTATAATAGGGAGAAATAAGTTACATTATTTAGTTGCTCATAAGGATGATAAATATGCAATTAAACCTTTAGCTGCTTATTTAGCTCAAATTTTCTTAGCAAATGCTCTTTATGAGTTTGTATTGAGAAATACCGAGTTGTACGAATATCAAATAACAAAAGAGTATTTATTAGAGTACTATGAAGATAAAGAAGAAGTATTGTTTGTGCCGCAGCTAGAATCTGCTGAAAAGATTGTATTAGAGAATATAAATAAATATTTTCCGGATTTAGTTGTAAAAAAAATTATTCGAGAAAGTAATAATGAAGATTTAGAAAGTCTAGCTGGAATTCAGCGGCTTAAAATAGAAGATGGCAATATTACTAACATTGATTATATTAGTTTAATAAATTTAATGATTAAAGATTTTCTACTTGAGAGTGATTATATTCAAGTTAAATCTAAAAAGTTGTATGAGAATAGAAGTGAGTATGCAAGGTCGTTTCAAACAAAAAAACACATTAATATAGAACATATGTCTGTTATGAAAGACAATATATTCTTACAAAAGTTTAATAAGGTGGAATTAGATAATATTGTAGATTTATACAAATTTCGAAAAGTAGAAAAAGAGTTTGAGAAATTATCAAAGCAAATGTATATACCTAATTTAGATATTTCTTTTCGTATAAAAAGATTAGGGAAACATAAAGCATCAGGAATATATTTTTGTAAGCCAATAGGTAGTTTAATCGTAGATCGTAATGGGATTTCCAGTTTTGTACATGAATTGGCACATATGATAGATTACGATTTAGATGATATTATGTATAGTGAGACTTTAGCGTTTAAATCAGTATACGAATTGTATAGAAAGAACTTGTTATCACTCAAAAGACAGAGTTCTGATTCTCGAAATTTTGAAATTAATAATAAGAAATTAAGTTATTACTTACAAAAGGATGAAGTTTTCGCAAGGTCTTTTGAGATTTATCAGTGCTTCTTTAAGAAAATAGAGAATTCACTTTTAAAGGCAAAAGAAGTGTATGAAAAAAGGGCCGAATATCCAACCCAGGATGAAGAATATATGAGAGCGGTAAAATTGTATTTCGATAAATTCTTCTTGGACAAAGACATTCAACCAGTTACGATTAATCAAGGTATTGAGCGAAAAGTAGAAAGAGAAAAAAGTAATGAAGTGATAGTAGAAGAAACACGGCCATTAAAAATAGAACAGTTAACTTTATTTTAAAAGGATGAGGAATTAACCAATCCGATTGTACTTCACTATGTTATACTGTTGATATAGTATTATAATTCTATTTTTTAACATATTTTTAACAAAAACTAACCTTTTGGGTTCTTGAATGAAATTTATTTCATTAAACAAGCGCCTAAAAGGTTTTTTTGTTATAAAAGAAAGTTTAATGATTGTTACTAACAATAAGGGGGAATTTAAATGGGAATTTACGTTCTATTTGGATTAGAAACATACTTAATGGAGAAAGAATTAGCAAGAATTATAAATAAAGAAAGTAGAGATAACAGTTCAGATTTATCAGTAAATGTTTATGATTGTGAAGAAACACCAGTTCAAACAGCAATTCAAGATGCAGAGATGTTATCACTTATGTTAGAGCGCAAAAAAGTAATAATAAAAAATGCCAGTTTCTTAACAGGTCAAAAAAGTAATGATAAGAAAGTTAAACATGATTTAGAAACTGTTGAGAGATATTTAGAGGAACCAAACGAAGAAACGGATCTTATATTTATGGTGAAATA
>NZ_JAVFVN010000603.1:0-4341 GCF_030910085.1 Stenotrophomonas maltophilia group sp. RNC7
ATACTGTTTATAATGTAGGATTACTAACAATTGTTAATTCTGAAGTAGTTGAAGAAAAGAAAATTAATACATCATACCTTGATGATACGCAAGATAAACTTTCATCGGAGTTATCACTGTATGGTGACTGCAAAGTGTTTACTGGTCAAATCGAATCAAAGGATATAGATAAAAATGTATATTCTTATACATTCGCTAAGACTCAAGCATTACCTAACCGTTTATCTACTGGTTTAGTTGAAGAATATGAACAGTATAAAGAAAGAACAAAACAAGAAGTTTTTGTTACTGGGGAAATTAAATCTTTAAATGAGGCTGGCGAACTTTCTCCTAAAAAGGTTTATACATTTGAAGATCCATTCGCAGTTAATAAGAGTAATTCAAATGATGATTTTCTGTCTGCAGCAACTAAGTCTAATACTCAAAGTGACGAAGAGAAAAAAGAGAAACAGAAGCAAGCTTTCTTAGACAGTTTAGTAAATGGAGATAATAATCCATTTGGTATCTAAGTAAAAATATAGTCTATCAATTGATGAATACATCAGTTGATAGACTTTTTTTTGTATTTAACTTAAAAAAACAAAATGTAATGTGTATAATGCCCAACATACTTATATACAGGGGGGATAATTTGGGAGTTGAACTTATACCATTTTCTGTGTTTTTAGTCTATCACTTGGTTAATGTTTATACAGACGTTAAATATAGGGTAACTAAAAACATATGGCATTTAGCTTTTTTGATTATTGGATTGGGTTATTACTATGGATATGCTAATTCAAGTCCGTGGTACAAACCAGTGGCGACGATGGTATTAACTTTGGGGATAGGTTTGATTTTAGAGTACTTAAAACAATCTTCACCCGGTGACACCAAAATGTTGGTTATAACAAGTTTGCTTATCAGTCTTACATTACCGTATCAAGGATATATTAGAATCGCTGCAGCTGTAATAATCTTTCATCTAGCAATACTTGCAATAATTGCTTACTTTAAGTTATTTCAGAAGCATGGTGTACTACAAACATTTAAATATCAATTTAGTGATATAAAGGCATTTTTCACTCCAGGTATACCAATTAGTAAAGAAGTAATATTTGATCATTTTCCTGGTGCCATAACAATAATGTTGGGTTCAGTGATTTACACACTAATTAGTTTTTTGTTGGATTTGAGGTAATTTATAATGATACAAAATAGTAAAACTTTACATTTGTTTCAAATGATAAGAAGAAGGTTATTTTATACCGCATTTTTTTCATTAGTGATGTCTTATATCGCGAAATTTTTATTCACTAGTAGTTCACTAATAGATTTATTTTTTATTTTAGTTTTCTTACTGACATTTACTGTGGCTTTAGCGATTAAGGTATATACAAGTGTAGCAGTACACAAATGGTTTATGAGCGGAATCAAATTAAGTGAGCATATTGGATTACAAAAACTATTACTAATACCTAGCACCTACTATGGTAAGAAAGTCATTGAAGTACATTTGAAGCCTCTCGATTTGTCAGATGGGTTCGAAAACTTTAGTAAAGAGAAGAAAGAAATAATGGGGCTGCTATATGTTGAACTGGAAGATGACTTCAAAAAGATTGCTGAATGGTCTAATGGTGAACCATTAGTGACCACAACTCATTTAAGTTTAATGAATATCTGGAAAAAAACATCTAGAAATCATTTTTTAATTGAGCCAATAGATTTATATGATCCATATGTAAAAATGGGGAATTTGGAATGGGTAGTTGCTTCGTTTTCTTTAACTGGCAAACCATCTTTAAAAGTTCCAAACAAATGGTATTCTTACGAATTTAAAAGAAATGAGGAGCTTATATGCGAAAAATCAAGTTGCTAGGGATTGCGGTTTTTACTTGTAGCATTGTAATGATATTTAGTTTTGATGAAGTGGTATCAAATAGTAATCAAATGGCACCTGGGCAATTTGTTGAAAATAGTAAATCCGTTTTTATTAAATCTATTTGAAGTAATAATAATTAGCATCTTAGAATATTAGCTGTTTGTGAATAAAATATATTTTAGATTTATAAATGATACTGTTCAGCTAAAAGGAGGGATACTATGTTTCCATTTAAAAATAGGAATATGCCCAAGTCAATTAAAGACAAAAAGGAAGGAGGGACTGCTAGAAATAGAATCATAAAAATTGTATGTTTAGGTTGTATTGTGGTTATTGTAAGTGGAGGTATATACCTTATTGATAAGGCAAATGAAAACAAAAAAATTCATGAAGCGATGATACAAAGTCAAAGTGATACGGATAGTGATGAAAATAGAAATGAGGATTCAGCTGTAAATAAAGAAACCCCTAAACAAGAAACAGAAAGTAATGACTCAATTGAGAATAGTAGTTCACCAATAGTGAATGATGAAGAAAAGAATAGTACAAATGAAGTCAAGAGTGGTGAATCACTAAAGAATAGTGAACCACCAGTAGATAAAAACAGTGAACCATCAGTAGATAAAAACAGGGAAACTAATAAGAAGAATGAACATGTTAAAAATAATGAACAAAAGAATCAATCGCCTAGTAGTCCCGTTAAAAAGTGGGATGTATATGAAGTAGATAAATCAAATAAAACAAATAATGAAAATAAAAATACAGATCCACAGACCGGTTCGGAAAATCATAATACAAAACCTGTAGAACAGCCAAAAGAAAAAACAAAAGAGAAACCACATAACAACAACAACAATAACAACAACAATAACAACAACAATAACAACAATAACAACAATAATTCGAATAATGGCACTAGTGAGGGCAATAATGGTGGAAATAAACAAGATAATAGCAAACCAAGAATTGAGTATGACTCATTAGAAGGGGCAGCCGGAAAAAATAATGTACAAGAAGGCGGAACTTTATATGAAGCAAAATAAATTTACTATGGATAATAGGTACAAATAAGGGTGTGAACTAAATGAAAATAAGTAAACGTTTTTGTACATTTCTAACTGTTAGTTGTTTGGCAGTGACTACGTTCTTTACTCAAGGTATTAATTCAGCTTACGCGGATGGTGTTGATTGGCCAGTTTATGGTAAAGATGATTTAAGAACACGAAATATATATGATCCTGAATTAAAACCTCCTATTAAATTTAAAGCCAAAATGAACTTGGGATGGTCAGTATCTCAAACTATAACTGTAGGGGATTACTTTTACCATATCGCTTCGGTACCAGATAATAATAACTTGTTTAATCTCCCTAGAGGAACCTACATGTATAGAATACCGGTAAAATTTAAGTATTTTACTCCTAAAACTCCCGAAGCAGAAGTGGCTGCGGATTTAATTGAAAAAGGGGCAAAAGTATTTAGATTAGGTGACTATGTTAAATCATATTCTCATCCCACTTGGTCTGCGGAGAATGATGCATTCTATGTAGGTTATGATACCAAAGTAGTTGCATTGAATAGAGATATGCAATTATTAGGGTATTATGAAGTGGGAGCCAGATTAGTTGGTCCACCTACCGTTTATCCAAATGATAAAGTTTTAATAGGAGCAGCAGAAGGTAAGCAAAAAGGAGCTATACATGGTGTTCAAGGAATTAAATCAAAAAATATTACTGGTAGAAGGTATAACTTAAGTACCCATAATAATGCAGAGATTTCAGGTGCTGTTACGAAAATTGGAAATAATGAGGGCATTTTTGGTGTGAACCACCGTGCGGATATAAGGAAAAGCCCTCTTGTAAAAGTAAATGTAGATAATTTAATCAGTGGTAATAATCCAATTGTTTGGCTTAAAGAAGCACAAACTGGAATTCCATCAAATGCAGTTGTAGAAGGGGATCACTTATATCATTCTGATAAGTATGGAGGAGTATATAAAGTAAATATCCATACTGGTGAAAGAGTTTGGAGGACGCAAATTCCTAATGTAACTTTAATAAATAACTCCTTAGCAATAGATGATAAAAATATATATGTTCCTGTTCGTAAACCAGGTAAAGTAATTGCTATTTCAAAAGATACTGGAGCAATTACTTGGACAGCGCATAACGGACGAGATAAAAGTGGTAATTTTATAGATGGTGATGTAGCCTATGGCTATGATACTGGTAATGATGTAACAGCTTGGAGAACACCAGATGGTCGAAGAGTAATATTTTATGGAGATACGTCTGGACAATTAATATTTTTAGATCAGAATGGAAATCGTGTTGATGTAGCGACTGACTATACGAATAGTAAAATTAACAGGTCATACATTCAAGCTACTTCAAATAATGATATACCTCAAGATTGGCAACTACAAGGACTCGGATTGGCTACAGAGACAAACATTTCAAAGAAACACTTAGTATTTGGGG
>NZ_JAVFVN010000454.1:0-522 GCF_030910085.1 Stenotrophomonas maltophilia group sp. RNC7
TGGCCCGCGCCAACGGCCTGGACCAGGTCGGCGCCGAGCATATCAGGGATGTCGTGCTGTGCCACGACTGGCAAGGGCGGCGCGCGCGCTCGGGGAGTCGGTCATGAAAAAGGTGATTTCACGTCATCAAAAGGCCAATCAGGTTCAGGCAACGCCACAAGCAAAAAGTCAACAATACGGGCAGCCGCAGTCGTGGTATAGCGAGATGAGCCACCTTTCTCCAGCGGATACCCGTATTGCGCCAACTGATACAGCAGGGCGGCACCGTCCTTTGCTTTTGCAAGCATTGCGCACAGAACAACGGGCTTCTGTTCAGGGTCCTTCCATACCTTATGGCGCCTCCAGAATCCTGGCGCTTCAAGCAAGAGCCGATCTGCTAGAGGCTCGGCGTCAGTTAAAAGCTGCCGCCAGGCGGGCTGGCCCATCCCAGCTGCCCGCGCCGCGAGCGCCTCAATATCCCCCCGCCCCTCGAACTGGCTTTCTATCTCTCTTGCGATACCTCGCGCAGCGTGTGCGTACTTA
>NZ_JAVFVN010000735.1:0-553 GCF_030910085.1 Stenotrophomonas maltophilia group sp. RNC7
CACATAAAAGTTACTTTTAATTTAAATTATTTTTAATATGAATTAGCACTTACCAAGGTAGGTGCTTTTATTATGCTTAGAAAGCAGGTGATTTGATGGCTACATTAGGTGTAATGTTTAGATTATACGGTAATTATTCTAGAGTAATAGACAGAATATCAAATACAACAGTTCAAGCTACTAATAGAATTTTAGGAGCGAGTAGTGCCACGGATAGATTCAACACAGAGCTCGATGAAACTAGACAAAGCTCAGATGGTGCTAACAGCAGCTTGAATAAACTTTTAAAAACCCTTATAGGATTTGCAGGACTTAAAAAAGGTATGGATATTGTTGATGGCTATGCTAATACAAACGCAAGGCTTGCGCTCATAAATGATGGACTGCAAACACAACTAGAACTCCAAGATAAGATATTTCAAGCAGCAGATAGAAGTAAAGGTGTTTATACTGAAATGGCAAGTGCGATTGCAAAGATGGGGCTATTAGCAGGAGATGCGTTCACTGGTAATGATGAATTAATTGCATTCACAGAGCTTGTTCAAAAGTCTTT
>NZ_JAVFVN010000745.1:0-336 GCF_030910085.1 Stenotrophomonas maltophilia group sp. RNC7
TCAGTAATTCCAAAACTCCTGTGCCGATTCCGACCTCACCATTCATTCCCTCCTGAACACATGTCGTTTCCCGATAAATCAATATATGACAACAATAAAGAGCCAGTTTGCGCCGCCGACATAGTAAAAATGTATAAAATATTTATCTGCCCTTTCCGTATGGGCGTGATGATTCTTATCGGTCTGGCTCAGCTCTATAGCATAAGCAGAATGTGGACTCTCACTCGTTCTGGAGCTCGCCCTATTCTTGGGCGGTCGGACAGTACTACGTCATTCAGTTTGGGGTGCATATCATCGGGGCATTGCATTCTCGCTTGCGGTCATGTTCGTGTCTTC
>NZ_JAVFVN010000777.1:0-11321 GCF_030910085.1 Stenotrophomonas maltophilia group sp. RNC7
GGGGGGGGGGGGGGGGGGGGGGGGTTGTGGGGTGGGGGGGGTGGGGGTGGGGGGTGTGGGGTGGGGTGGGTCGGGGGGGGGGGCGGGGGGGGGGGGGGGGGGGGGGGGGCCCCCCCCCCCCGGGGGCGGGCGGCGGGGGCGCCCCCCCCCCCCCCCGGCGCGGGCCGCCCCCCCCCGCGCCCGCCACTACCGTACACGTTGGTTCACGCCGTCACCGGCTGCGGGGCGCGCTGCTGCAGCGCCCAGACAATGCCACCGCCGATCAGGGTCAGCACGGCGGCGAACAGGCACACACCCAGCCAGTCCCACGCCGCATAAGCCAGGCCGCCTAAACCACCAAGCACACTCGAACCCAGGTAATAGGCAAACAGATACATCGCCGAGGCTTCGGCGCGCATCGTACCGGCGCGGCTGCCAACCCAGCTGCTGGCCACCGAGTGGCCGCCGAAGAAGCCGAACGTGACCAGCGCGATACCCAGTGCCATCGCACTCAGCCACGGCATTGCCAGCAGTGCGATGCCGGCGCCGATCAACGCGAACGAGATCGACAGGATGCGGCCGCGCCCGTAGCGCGTTGCCTGCTGGCCCATCCACGCCGAACTGAAGGTGCCCACCAGATAGACGCTGAAGATCAGGCCGACCACGGTCTGGCTGAGGTGGTACGGTGGCGCCAGCAGGTGGTAGCCCAGGTAGTTGTAGAGGGTGACGAACACGCCCATCAGCACGAACGAGGTGGCGAACAGCCACGGCAGGCCCGGGTCGGCGAACAGCAGGCGCCAGCGCGACGGCAACCGGCGCAGGCCGTCACGACGGGGATGGAAGTGGCGCGACGGCGGCAGCTGAAGCCACAGCAGCACGGTACTGGCCACCGCGATGATCGAGACCACGCCGATACCCCAGCGCCAGCCCCAGTGGTCGGCGATGATGCCGGCCAGCAGGCGTCCGCTCATGCCACCGATGGCGTTGCCGCCGATGTACAAGCCCATCGCCAGTCCCAGCGCGCGGCTGTCCATTTCCTCGACCAGGTAGGTCATCGCCACCGCCGGCACGCCGCTCAGCGCCAGGCCGAGCAGCGTGCGCAATACCAGCAGCGTGGTCCAGTCATCGACCAGCGCCGAGCTCAGCGACAGCATGGCCGAGGCCAGCAACGCGACGATCATCAACGGGCGGCGGCCGACCGCGTCGGACAGCAGGCCGGCCAACAGCATTGCCACCGCCAGCGTGCCGGTGGTCAGCGACAACGACATCGCGCTGCCGGCGGCGGACACGCCGAAGTGACGGCTGAACTCAGGCAGCAGCGGCTGCACCGTGTACAGCAGGCCGAAGGTGGAAAAGCCGGCCAGGAACAGCGCCAGCGCGGTGCGACGAAAGGCCGGTGTGCCCTGCTGAATGCGGGTCTCGGCGCTGGGATCGACAGTGGGGGGGCGGCGTTCGATGGCCGCCGCGGTTTCGCCAGTCATGGGATCGATGGGCCGGTAGGGGCGGCCAAGCGTGGGAGGGAACGGGCCTCAGACTAGGCCCGTCTATCCAGTCGATCCATAACCTGATAGGTCATGATTGATATACGAGAAGTATCAATTCAGCTTACAGGCGCTGCCACTCGAAGCCGTCGCCCCGGCGGTAGTACACCGCCACCGCGCGGCCGTAGAGCTTGTCGGCGTCGACGAAGCCGAAGAAGCGGCCATCGAAGCTGTTGCCGCGGTGGTCACCCAGCACCAGCACCTTGCCGGCCGGCACCACCAGGTCGGCGATGTCCGGACCGCCGCCCATGTCCAGATCAAGGCGGGCGCGTCGCTCGCCGAAGGCTTCCACGTCCTGCAGGTCGGCCATCTGCAGCGGCTGCCCGTTGATGCTCAGGTGGCCCTCGCGCATCTGCACATGGTCACCGGCCACCGCCGCGACGCGCTTGATCAGGCGGGTGCCGTCGGCCGGTGAGTCGAAGACCGCCACCTCGCCACGCTGCGGGGTGCCGGTCGCCATCAGTTCCGTGTTGGTGAACGGCAGACGCAGACCGTAGGCGCGCATGTCCACCACCACCCGGTCGCCGGGCTGCAGGGTCGGCTGCATCGAACCACTCGGCACCACGTAATGGTTGGCCAGGGTATCGCGGGCGGCGGCGAGCAGGCCGAGCATCACCAGCAGCGGCAATGCCTCCTTCTTCAGCCAGGCCACGGCGCGTTGGGAAAAGGGGGGGCGGGCAACAGCATCCATGACAGGCTCCGGTTGGGTGGTGGCTGCATCAGACCACATCCGGGCGCAAGAGGTTCCCGCGCCGCGCTCCTGTAGAGCCGAGCCTACGCTCGGCTTGTTCTTTGTAGGGTCGAGGTTGCCCGACTGGGGCGCAGAGCAGCCGAGCGTAGGCTCGGCTCTACATGAAGGGTTACGCAGGTTTTACGCCCCGGTCCGGCCGCCGGCATCGCACCTTTACGGGCAGCACGCGCATCGTGTGCCCACCGCGCCACACGGCGCATTCCGCAAGGTGTTGTATGACCCTCCTGGTGATCCGCCACGCCTCTTCGTCGGCACCGCGTCCCCAACTGCCGGCACAGCTGGCCGGCCATCGCGTGCTCTGCAGTGACTGTGCCAGCCTGTCCGAGGTACGCCAGTGCCTCTGCCAACCGCAGGCGCGCTCGGCCGACTGGGTACTGCTGGATGTCGGTGCCGCCGACGAGGCGCAATGGCAGGCCGAAGGTGGCGCGCTGCAGGCGGCGCTGGAACGGCTACCGGCGCAGTACATCGAGTTGCAGGCGCCCAGCGAACCTGGTCTGGATGCACGCCTGCGCCTGCAGCACGGCCCCGCCGCCGTGGTGGTCGACCAGCGCAGCCAGCAGGCCGGTTACCCGTTGTCGCTGGCCATTGTCGGCCGCCGCCTGGCGCAGGAGAGCTGAGTCATGTCGATCTTCATCATCCGCGGCCCGGAAGCGGCCGGCGCCCTGATCCGCACCGCGATGCCGCTGCCGGCACCGGTCCTGAAGTCGCTGGTGCATCGCGCGATCGACGCCGGCACCAGCGTGGCGATCCGCGCCTGCGGTTCGGAACAGGAACTGCTCGATGCGCTGCGCGTGGCCGACCACAGCCGTGGCGAGGTGACGCTGCTCGATCCGGGTGCGTGTGCCAACAGTCTGCGCCTGCAGCGGCTGCTGCCCTATCTGCACAACGCGTATGTAGAGGTGCATGACGACGGCGCAGTGGCCGAACCGTGCCTGCCGGCCGGTGTCGGCCAGCGCCTGGGCATTGCTGCTGGGTATGGCGCGCAGAGTTATGTGCTGGCGCTGGATATCGCGCTCGATCACCTGGGCCTGGCCGAGCAGGCCAACCGGGTGCACGTGGGGACGTGATCCGCTTGTGTAGAGCCGAGCCCATGCTCGGCTGCGTCTCCAGAAAAAGCCAGCCGAGCATGGGCTCGACTCTACACAAAGAAAAACGGCGGGGTTGCCCCCGCCGCTTTCTGTTTCTTACTTCAGCCCGCGGAACTTCAGCAGCGGTTCCACCGACGGGTCCTTGCCGCGGAAATCGCGGTACAGGGTCGACAGCTCCACGCTGTTGCCGCGCGAGAGGATCTTGTCGCGGAACTCCTGGCCGTTGGCCGCCGTCAGGCCACCGTGTTCGGTGAACCACTGGTAGGCGTCATGGTCCAGCACTTCGGCCCAGAAGTAGGCGTAGTAACCGGCCGAGTAACCACCACCCCAGATGTGGTCGAAGTAGGTGGTGCGGTAACGCGGCGGCACCTGCGGCAGGTCGACCTTGAACTTCTTCAGCGCGCTGGCTTCAAAGGCACCGACATCCTGCAGCGGCGCATCGGCCTTCTGCGTGTGCCAAGCCAGGTCGAGCAGCGCGGCCGACAGGTACTCGGTGGTCGCATAGCCCTGGTTGAAGCTGCGCGCCTTGAGAATCTTGTCGACCAGTTCCTGCGGCATCGCCTCGCCGGTCTTGTAGTGCTTGGCGTAGTTGGCGAACACCTTCGGGTCCAGTGCCCAGTGCTCGTTGAACTGCGACGGGAACTCGACGAAGTCACGCGAGGTGGCGGTGCCGGCGATCGACGGGTACTTCACGTTCGAGAACATGCCGTGCAGCGCATGGCCGAACTCATGGAACATCGTGGTGACGTCGTCGAAGCTGATCAGCGCCGGCTGGCCGGCAGCTGGCTTGGTGAAGTTGCAGACGTTGTAGACCACCGGCTTGGCACCGGTCAGGCCGTCCTGTTCGACGAACACGTCCATCCAGGCGCCACCGGACTTGCTGTCACGCTTGAAGTAGTCGGTGTAGAACAGCGCCAGCGAGGTGCCGTCCTTGTCGAACACTTGGTACACCTTCATGTCCGGGTTGTAGGTCGGAATGTCGGTGCGCGGCTTGAAGGTGATGCCGTACAGCTGGGTGGCGGCGTAGAAGACGCCGTTCTGCAGCACGTTGTCCAGTTCGAAGTACGGCTTGATCTGCGACTCGTCCAGATCGTACTTGGCCTTGCGCACCTGCTCGGCGTAGAAGTCCCAGTCCGAAGCGGCGACCTGGAATCCGCCCTTCTGCGCGTCGATGACCTTCTGGATCTCACCGGCCTCGGCGCGCGCCTTGGCGGTGGCGGCCGGCACGGTGTCGGTCAGCAGCTTGAGCGCGGCCGCCGGAGTCTTGGCCATCTGGTCGCCCAGCTGGTAGTCGGCGAAGGTGTCGAAGCCGAGCAGCTTGGCCTTCTGCGCACGCAGCTGGGCCAGGCGCTGCACGGTCTCCCGGGTGTCGTTGGCATCACCGCGCTCGGCGCGGGTTTCAGAGGCCTTCAGCACGGCGGCACGCTGGTCGCGATCGCTCAGCGAGCCGAGCACCGGCTGCTGGGTGGTGTTCTGCAGCGGCAGCAGGAATTTGCCATCCAGCTTGCGGTCCTTGGCGGCGGCCGCAGCATTGTTGATCGCGCCCTCGTCCAGGCCGGCCAGCTTGGCCTTGTCGTCAACGACAACAGCCGCAGCGGCGGTCGCGGCCACCAGGCGGGTGTGGAACTGGGTGGAGAGCGTGGTCTCTTCCACGTTGAGCTTGCGCAGGGTCGCCTTGTCAGCGTCGGACAGCTGCGCACCGGCGCGCACCAGGCCATCGTAATAGTGCTCGACCAGGCGCTTCTGAACCGGGTCCAGCTCCAGCGTGTCACGCTGGTCGTACAGCGACTTCACGCGCGCGAACAGCTTCGGATCGAGGTTGATCTCATCCTGGTGCGCGGCCAGCTTCGGCGCCACTTCTTCCTGGATCTTCTGGCGCGCATCGTTGGTGTCGGCCTGGACCAGGCCGAAGAAGATGCGCGACACGCGGGTCAGGGTCTCGCCGCTGCGCTCCATCGCCACGATGGTGTTGTCGAAGGTGGCCGGCTCGCTGCTGTCGGCGATCTTGCGCACGTCGGCCAGGTGCTGGCGCATGCCTTCTTCGAACGCCGGCAGGTAGTCGCTGTCCTTGATCTTGTCGAACGGCGGGGCCTGGAACGGCAGCGTGCTGGCACTCAGCAGCGGATTGGTGGAGGCTTCGGCCGGCTGCTGGGCCGGGGTCTTCTGGGCATCGGACACGGGGGTGGACTCCTTGCCGGAACAGGCCGCCAGCGCCAGGCTGATGGCGGCGGCCAGGACTACGGTACGCGACATGTAAAAACGCTCCTTGGGCAGACGGTATGGATACCAGCCCTCCACCCTACTCCTGTCGCGCTCGCCCGGCATGTGCCGGACGTGGCGTCTATGCGGCGTCCTGCGGCCGGCTCAGACCGTGCCGCGGGTCTTGCCGATCCAGGGCCGGTAGAACTCGCGGATGGCAGCCATGTCGGCCACATCGTCGCCGCTCGGGGTGAACAACGGACCGATGCCGATGGTCTTTTCCGGATAGTGGAAATACGCAGTCAGGATCGGCACGTCGGCCATCCGGGCGATCTTCAGGAAGCCGGCCTTCCAGTCCTTCACCGCCTTGCGGGTGCCCTCGGGGGTGATGGCGAACCACATCTTCTCGTTGTTGCGCAGCAGGTCCACCGCCTGGCCCACCGTGCCCTGTGGCGAGCTGCGATCGAGCGGAATCACGCCCAGCCGGTGCAGCAACGGGCCCAGCGGCCACCAGAACAGCGACGCCTTGCCCAGCACCTTCACCTTCATGCCCAGCGCGATCTTCGCCGCCATGCCCCACAGCCCGTCCCAGTTGGACGAATGCGGGGCGATGATGAAGACCAGCCTGGGGATGTCAGGCAGGGTGCCGGTCACCTTCCAGCCCCCCATGCGCAGGGTGCAGCGCGCCAGCCAGCGCAGGAAGGCGTTGGGTTTGACCTGCGGCATCTGCGGCGGCACGGCCGGCAGCAACGAAGTCGGGTTGTTCAAGCAATCACTCCCAGTCACGTGATGAGCGCCCGCGCTTGATCTGCGCGCGCCCGCGTTTGGCGTCCAGACGACGCAGTTTCGACCCGAGGGTCGGCTTGGTGGCCTTGCGCGGTTTGGGCACGCTCAGCCCGGCCTGGATGAAGGCCGCCAGCCGCTCGCGCGCATCCTCGCGATTGCGATCCTGGGTGCGGAAACGTTGCGCGTCGATGACCAGCACGCCTTCGCCGGTCATGCGCCGGTCACGCCGCGCCAACAGCCGCGCGCGCAACGGTTCGGGCAACGAGGGCGAGTTGGCCACGTCGAAACGCAGTTCCACCGCAGTGGACACCTTGTTGACGTTCTGGCCGCCGGCGCCACTGGCGCGCACGAACCGCTCGACGATCTCGCCGTCGGGGATTTCAAGCTGCGCGCTGATGGTGACCGGTCCACTGCCCATCCGCGCATTGTAGCGGCAGCCACGTGGTGGAGTGCGCCATCGCGCCCCGTATGCCGCCGATCAGGCGCCGAACACGCCGCCTTCGCCTGGGCTGCAGGTATGCTGGCGGTCCCATGTACCGCAGGAAGCCCGCATGACCCGCTTCGCACCCTCCCTGCCGTCCCTGCTGCGCCGCGCCGCCCTGCTGCTGGCACTGGCCACGGCCAGCGTCCCGGCCCTGGCCGCCCCGCCGACCGACGGCGACATCAACCGCCTGCTGTCGGCCTCGCGCGCGCAGAGCATGATCGACACCATGGTGCCGCAGATCGAAGCCATGCAGCAGCAGCAGTTCCAGCAGGTGGCCGCACAGCGCCAGCTCACCGCCCAGCAGCAGGAACAGCTGAAGCGGATCCAGGCGCGGACCAGCCAGACCCTGCGCCAGGCCATGTCGTGGCAGCAGCTGCGGCCGATGTACGTGGACCTGTACAAGAAGACGTTCAGCAAGGAAGACGTGCTGGCGATGGCCGAGTTCTACGAGAGCGCGGCAGGCCAGAGCCTGCTGGACAAGACCCCGGCACTGATGCAGAACGTGATGGTGGCCATCCAGGCGCGCATGCAGCCGCTATTTGCGGACCTGCAGAAAGACCTGGAAGCGATCGTCAACGAGCCGGAAAAGAAATAGCAGGGTGCGCCGGGCCATGCCCGGCCGCTGGCTGTAGAGCCGAGCCCACGCTCGGCTTACCGCAGCAGCATCAGGCGTCGTCCACCTGCCAGCCGAACAGGTCCAGTGCCTTCTGGAACTGGCGGTCCAGCGGCGCACTGACATCCACGTTGCCGCCCTCCGGATGCGGAAAACGCAGGCGCTCGGCGTGCAGCAGCATGCGGTGCACGCCCTGCATGCGGAAGATGCGGTTATGGCGCCCATCGCCGTGGCTGGTATCGCCGATCATGTGATGCGAGAGGTGCTTGAGGTGACGGCGGATCTGCCGGAAGCGTCCGGTCTGCGGCTGGCAGCGCAGCAGCGCGTAGCGCGAGCTGCTGAATTCGCCCACCGGCACCGACAGCTCGCCAGTGGCCAGGCGCTGGAAATCGGTGATCGCCGGCTTCTTCACCGGCTTGCCCGGCCCGCCGTCCAGATCATGGTCCACCCGCCAGGACAGCTCGGCCGGCCAGCCTCGGCAGACTGTCAGGTAGTCCTTGGCCACTTCGCCACCCATCAGTGCCTTGCCCAGCGAACTTGCAGTTTCGCGGTCGAAGGCCAGCAGCAGGCAGCCACTGGTGGCCCGGTCCAGGCGGTGCACGAGGAAGATCGGCCGCCCCAGCTGCTCACGCAGGCGGTCGGCCAGGAAATCATCTTCGCCACGGGCCAGCTTGCTGTCGTGGACCATCAGCCCGGCAGGCTTGTTGACCACGGCCAGGCGCTCATCCAGGTGCAGCAGCTGCAGGGGCGCGGTTTCAGTCTCGACCGCGGCGAGGGTGTCAGGTTCGGTACTCACCGCGGGATTATACGGGCGCCCTGATCGGGGTCAGATCCCTTTTCCTGCGGAAAAGGGATCTGACCCCGGGTGTGTGGCGCGGCGGTCAGCCGTTGCGCACGGCCAGCAATTCGCCGTTGCCCACCGGCACCACGCTGGTGCTGAAGTCCGGATCGGCATCCAGCAGCAGGCACAAGGGTTTCATCTCTTCCGCGTGCGACGTGGCGTTGTCCACCACCAGCAGGCCCCCTGGCCGCAGCACGCGGCGCAGCTGCGGCCACCAGCCGGCGTACTGCCCGCGGTCCGAATCCAGGAACAGCAGGTCGATGCAGCCTTCGCCGGCCTCTGCCAACCACTGCCCGGCATCGCCATGCACCAGGGTGATGTGCGCGGCCAAGCCGCTGCGCGCGAACGTGGATCGCGCCATCGCCACCTTGTCCTCGGCGACTTCCAGCGTGGTCACGTGGCCGTCGACGGCGGCGGCGGCTTCGGCCAGCCACAGCGTGGAGTAGCCATTGGAGGTGCCGATTTCCAGTACCCGGCGTGCGGTGCCGAAACGCACCAGCACCGACAGGAATTCACCGGTATCCGGCGTGATGTTCAGCATGCGCCGAGCGCGCTCGGTTTCATGCGCGTCGTTTTCAGCACCGAAGTGCATCAGTTCGTTCTTCAGCGTCTGCAGCACCGGGTCTATCTCCACCACGCGCGCGCCAGCGCCAGCGCGCCGACGGCACCGGACACCCAGCTCCACATCGGCAGGTCGCCCCAGTACCAGCCCGGCGGCTGCAGCACGTACATCAGCGCGGCGATGGCCAGCAGGCCGACGCCGGTGATCGCGCCGACCGCGCGCTTCTGCAGGCGCTGCACGCTGGCATCCAGCGCAACCAGATCGCGCGAGCGCATCGCCAGCTCGTGGCGCCCCTCCACCTGCTGGGTCAGCCAGGCGTGTACGAGGCGCGGCATGTCCGGTGCGTGGGTCATGATTTCCGGCAACCGCTTGCCGATCTCGCGCACCACCCGGCGTGGGCTGTAGCGCTCGCGCAGGATCTTCGCCAGCACCGGCTTGGCCACCGCCCAGATATCGATCTGCGGATCCAGCTGGCGGCCGACACCTTCGATGTTCAGCAGGGTCTTCTGCAGCAGGATCAGCTGCGGCTGCAGGGTCAGCTGGTAGCGCTGCGCCACGCGGAACAGCTTCATCAGCACTTCGGCCAGCGAGATCTGCGACAGCGGGCGGGTGAAGTACGGCTCGCACACCGAACGCACAGCCGCTTCCAGATCATCGATGCGCACGTTGTCCGGCATCCAGCGCGCCTGCACATGCAGTTCGGCGATGCGGCGGTAGTCGCGGTTGAAGATGGCCATGAAGTTCTCGGCCAGGTAGTACTGATCCTCCTGCGACAGCTGGCCCATGATGCCGAAGTCCAGCGCGATGAATCGCGGGTTGGCGCGGCGGGCCGGATCGGTGTCGACCCAGATGTTGCCGGCGTGCGCATCGGCATGGAAGAAGTTGTCGCGGAACACCTGGGTGTAGAAGACCCGCACGCCCTTGGCAGCCAGTGCCTTGCGGTCGATGCCCGCCTTGTCGAGCGCGGCGATGTCGTCGGACGGGATGCCCCACACGCGCTCCAGGGTCAGCGCGCGTTCGGCGGTATGGCTCCAGATCACTTCCGGCACGTACAGGTCGTCGCTGTTCTCCCAGAAGCGGCGCAGCACGCTGGCATTGGCGCCTTCGCGCTGCAGGTCCAGCTCGGCGGCCAGGGTGTTCTCGACTTCGGCCACCACTTCGCGCGGTCGGATCTTGTCGGCACGCGGATGGGTACGCTCGACCAGCGCGGCCAGCGAGTTGAGCAGGGCGATGTCGGCATCGATCTGCTTCTCGATGCCCGGGCGCAGCACCTTGACCACCACCTGGCGGCCATCGGCCAGCGTGGCCGCATGCACCTGCGCGATCGAAGCCGAGGCCAGTGGTTCGGTATCGAAGCTGGCGAACGCCTCGCTGACCGGCAGGCCAAGCGCTTCCTCGACAATGCGACGCGCGGTGTCACCGTCGAACGGCTTGACCCGGTCCTGCAGCAGGGTCAGTTCGTTGGCCACGTCCGGCGGCACCAGGTCGCGGCGGGTGGACAGGATCTGGCCGAACTTGACGAAGATCGGGCCGAGGTCCTGCAGCGCCAGGCGCAGGCGTGCACCGCGCGACTGTGCGGCGATGTCGGCCGAGGCACGCGGCACGAACGGCTTGGCCAGGCGCAGCCAACGCTCGGCCGGCGTGCCCTGCAGCAGGTCGTCAAGGCGGTAACGCAGGATCACCCGGCCGATGCGGCTCGCCCGCAGCACGGCCTTCATGCGGCACCCCGCAGGCGCTGCACGCGCGCGCCAAGACGCTCGACGTCATCGCGCAGCACGTCCACATCATCATGGAAGGCATCCAGCTCGGCACGCGGCACCACGTCGCGCGATTCCTCGGTGATGAATTCGGCGGCGCTGTGGGCCAGGTCGATCGCACCCTGGCGCGCGTGCTGCAGGGCGCTGCGCAGGGTGTTGGCGACCTGCACGCCCAGTACCTCGCCGAATACGCTGACGAACGGCTGCTGCCAGTCAGGATCGAAGCCCTTGGCCAGCTGCTGCAGGCGCCGCGCCAGTTCGGCGTCACCGGCCACGCGTACACGGCCCTTGTTATTGGACTCGCCGCGCCGTGCGTTGGCCAGCAGCGGCAGCTGCGCCAGTACGCCGGCCAGGCTGCTGCGCACGGCCAGGTCGGCTTCCTGCGCATCCACCGGGCCGACCCGCAGCTGGTCGCCGTCGACGCTGATGCGCATCGCCAGCGACGGCGCTTCCAGGGTCAGATCGATGTGCCGGCCATCGAGGCTGGCCAGGGCATGGCGGGTATCCGGATCCAGCGCCAGCGCGCGGTTCAGGGCGATCTGCAGGGCGCGGCCAGCGACCGGCTTGAGGGACTTGAGCAGGGAAAGAGCCATGGGCGCATTCTACCTGCGTGGGTGGGGGGCTTGGGCCGGGCTGCCGCCCGGCACCCGCAGAGGCACCGGCCGCTGGCCGGCAAGATCAACATCAAAAGCGGGCTGTCCGTGGGATGGCGGGGTGGGT
>NZ_JAVFVN010000459.1:0-465 GCF_030910085.1 Stenotrophomonas maltophilia group sp. RNC7
CCCCGCCTTCGACAGCTTCCTGCAATCTGCCGGAACGGGATATTGCACTGGTGGGTGTCGACCTTGGTCGACACGGTGGATCCACGCCATGCGTGGATGAACGAAAGAATGATCGGAATGATCTTCTGTAGAGCCGAGCCATGCTCGGCTGAGAGGCTTCGCGTACAGCAGCCGAGCATGGGCTCGGCTCTACAAAGAGAGCCTGCCTTTGCTTTTGATCTTTTGATTCTTTTCCGTGGCTGGTACGCGCAGGAAACTGTCAGGGGCCGGGGGGGGGGGGGGGGGGGGGGGGGGGGGCCCCCGGGGGGGGGGGGGGGGGGCGCCACGGCGGGCCGTTACCGGGGGGCCGCGCAAGGCGGGGGCCCCCCCCCCGGGCCCCCCCCCCCCCCCCGGCCCCTGACAGTTTCCTGCGCGTACCAGCCACGGAAAAGAATCAAAAGATCAAAAGCAAAGGCAGGCTCTCTT
>NZ_JAVFVN010000296.1:0-104493 GCF_030910085.1 Stenotrophomonas maltophilia group sp. RNC7
GGTCCGAGCGACTCGGCCAACTCCACGGCTTGGTGCTTGAACTCATCGGTGTAGCTACGACGGGTGATACGGGACATAAGGGACCTCCAAGTGCGATCAAAGTATCGCTTCTTGGCGTCCGCTGACGGGGGGCCAGATCAGATCTACGCAGTTCGCGGGGAACTGTCAGAGGCGGGGCGGTGTGGGGTGGCAGGACCGTTGGCGCCATGGATGGCGCCATCGAGCCCCATGGATGGGTTTACGGTGTGTCCTGCCAGGCCACACCGCCCCGCCATCCACCGGGATGCAGCTGTTGCTGTTGCGGTTGCCGGCCAGCGGCCGGCACTACCGCGGGTGCCGGGCGGCAGCCCGGCTCAGACGCCGAATCGCTCGTCGTCCATCGCCATCAGCGGGGCGGCGCCGGACTGGATCGCGGCGGCGTGGCTGAGGGTGCGCGGCAGCACGCGGGCGAAGTAGAACCGCGCGGTCTCGCGCTTGCCCTGGGCGAAGGCGGCGCCGTGCGCGCTGGCATCGGCGGCGGCCACGCTGCGGGCCCACCAGTAGGCCAGCACCACGTAACCCGAATAGAACAGGTAGTCGTAGCTGGCCGCGCCCAGTTCGTCCGGACTGGCGGCCGCGCGCTGGAGCACGTCCATCGTCAGCTTGCCCCATTCGGCGGCCTTGGCGCGCAGCGGGCCAATGAACTCGGCCAGCGCTTCGTTGCCCTCGTGTTCCTTGGCGAAGGCTTCGATCTCGGCCAGCATCAGCTTCAGGCCGGCGCCCTGGCTGGACGCGGTCTTGCGGCCGATCAGGTCCAGCGCCTGGATGCCGGTGGTGCCTTCATACAGCGTGGTGATTCGGGCATCGCGGGCCAGCTGTTCCATGCCGTGTTCGCGGATGTAGCCGTGGCCACCGAAGCACTGCAGGGCGTTGTAGGTGTTCTCGATGCCCCATTCGGTCTGGCAGGCCTTCGAGATCGGGGTCAGGAAGCTCACCAGGGTGTCGGCGCGCTCGCGCTCAGCGGCATCCTCGGCATGGTGGGCAACGTCGATGAGGGTGGCGGCGTGCAGCGCCAGCAGGCGGCTGCCTTCGACCAGCGACTTCACCGTCAGCAGCATGCGGCGCACATCCGGGTGGACCAGGATCGGGTCGGCCGGCTTGTCCGGGAACCTGGCACCACTCAGGGCGCGCGACTGCAGGCGCTCACGGCTGTACTTCAGCGCGTTCTGGTAGGCGCGCTCGGACAGGCCGATGCCCTGCAGGCCGACCCCCAGGCGCGCGGTGTTCATCATGGTGAACATCGCCTGCAGGCCTTTGTGCGGCTGGCCGACCAGGTAGCCCTGCGCGCCATCGAAGTTCATCACGCAGGTGACCGACCCCTTGATGCCCATCTTGTGCTCGATCGAGCCGCAGCGCAGTGCGTTGCGCTCGCCGACGTTGCCGTCGCGGTCGACCTTGAACTTCGGGGTGACGAACAGCGAGATGCCCTTGGCACCCGGAGGAGCGTCGGGCAGCTTGGCCAGCACCAGGTGCACGATGTTCCCGGTCAGGTCATGCTCGCCGGCGGTGATGAAGATCTTGGTGCCGGTGATCGAATAGCTCCCATCGGCGTTCGGCTCGGCCTTGGTCTTGAGCAGGCCGAGGTCGGTACCGCAGTGCGGTTCGGTCAGGCACATGGTGCCGGTCCAGCGGCCCTCGATCAGCGGCTTGAGGAAAGCCTCGTGCTGCCAGGCCTCGCCGTGCTGCTTCAACGCTTCGATCGCGCCGTGCGAGAGCAGCGGGAAGTTGCCCCACGCCAGGTTGGCGGCGTTGATCATTTCGTTCAGCGGCACGCCCAGGGTGTGCGGCAGGCCCTGGCCGCCCAGCTCCGGCGAGGCGGTCAGGCCGGTCCAGCCGCCATCGACGAACTGGTCGTAGGCCTGCTTGAAGCCGGGCGGGGTGGTCACTTCACCGGTGGCCTGGTCGAGCACGCAGCCGATCTCGTCGCCGACGCTGTTGAGCGGGGCCAGCACGGTGGCGCTGAAGCGGCCGGCTTCCTCCAGCACGGCATCGACCACGTCGGCGGTGGCGTCGGTGAAGCCCAGGCGGGCGAACAGGGGTTCGACCTTGAGCACGTCGTGCAGGGCGAAACGGAGGTCGGAAAGCGGGGCGGTGTAGCTGCTCATCGGTACGTCTCGATTTGATCAGGGCAGGGGAGAGCGGCGCCGGGCGCCGCCACGAAAGGCGGGTTCAGCGCAGCACGCCGGGCAGGCCGGGGGCCTGGTTGAGGGTGCTGCGGCTGCTGATGTCAAAGCTGCGCTGCTTCTTCTCCTGCGGCGTGGCCGCCACCGTTCCCTTCAGGCCATAGGCCAGGGTGCGGTTGCTGGCCAGCGCATCGGCCACCACCAGGCGCGCGGCCGAGCTGGGCACGAGGTCGACATTGATGACGTCGGCGGAGGTGCCGCCGATGGAGATGCCGGGCTTGGCCTGCAGGGTGCCGGCTTCGTTGTCGCCGACGGTCAGCGCCAGCGAGACGTCATCGAAGGTCATCGGCATCGAGCTGAAGTTCTGCAGGCGCAGGGCCACGGTCCAGTTGCCGTCGGCACGCACGGTGAGCTGCTGCAGGCTGGCCGCCGGTTCCGAAACACGCTTGACGATGCCGTTGTTGCAGGCAACAAGGGCGAGGGTGCACAGGACAATCAAGGCGATACGGAAACGGTGGAGCATGGGCGCAAGTCCTCTGGAGGGGTGCGTTTGAATAAGCATACTATGGCGTATGGTCGTTTGGATCGCCTGTGGCGACCCGTCGCAGAGGGTAGCGCGTGAAGATGGTGGCCGGGCGTGCGCGGCGCCGCGGTTGCAACGCGGTTCAATCGGCGGGCGTATCGCGAAGCGGGGCCATCAGGCGCAGCGGGCGCAGGTCGTAGCCCATGGCCTCGGCCTTTTCTTTCAGCGCTTCGAAGCGTGCGCGATCCATTTCCGGCAGGCGCGAGAGGATCCACAGGTACTTCCGGTCCGGTTCACCGACCAGCGCCCACTGATAGTCCGGATCCAGCGCCAGCACCCAGTAGTCGGCCCAGACCAGCGGGACCCAGCTCAGCCAGTCCGGCGCGAAGCGCACCTGCAACTGGCCGGGATGGCCGGCCACCGCGCGAGCCACGCCTTCGGCGACCACGCGCTCACCGTCGCCGTTGCGGCAGGCGTTGGTGACACTGATGCGGCCATCGCTGCGCAGTCCGTAGTTGGCGGTGATCTCGCCCACGCACTGCTTCTGGAACGAGACCGGAAGATGCGCAATCTCGTGCCACTGGCCGGCGTAGCGATCGATGTCCAGGCGCTCGACCGCGCGCACAGGTTCAGTGGCGATCACCGGGAAAGCGGCCAGCAGCAGGCAGGCGAACAGGGCGGGGCGCAGAGGCATCGTCAGGCTCCAGGCAGGAGTCTGGAGCGTAGGTGCCGCCGCGCATGCCGGTGTAAATGTTTCGTCAATCGGGCGTGTGCGCAGGCGCCGCATCCGCCACTCGTGCAGTGCGCGAAGCACGGACAAAAAAGGGCCTGTGTCAAGCCCTCGGCGAAAATCGCCAAGAGTCCGAAAGCTTAAACAAGACAGGGAGTTAGCTCTACTTCGGGCCGCTTTGCGGGGCGGCGGCCATATGGACTAGGAGCCACATGGGAGCGTCGCGGTAGAGGGCCAAGTCGTGCTGCATCGGGGACGATCACCGGCAGACGGCGGGCTTGCCGCACGATCATAGCCCACTCTGTCGCCATCCTCCAGAACGAAGAACGCGCAGCGTTGGGCTGCGCATTCGAGGGATGGCCGCCGGCGAGACCGTGCATCGTCAGCCCGGCTTCGCTGGCACCGTCCTGCTCACGCTTCCCTTCCTGAATCCCCGGTCCCCCGCGATGAAGGCTTCGAGCATGTGCGGGATCAGCGTCACGGCATCGACTGCTTCGCCATAGGTCTGCGCATGCAGCGCGGCGTAGCGGTCGAGGTCGGCTTTCAGGCTGGCCGGGCAAGGAAAGGTCAGCTTGATGTTCTCGGTCTTCGGCAGCGGTCCCAACCGCAGCTTCCTGGTCGTGCTCATCGTGAAGTCCCTCGGTTGAAGAACAGGGGCTGGTAGGGGCGCAGCGCCAAGTCCCGACTCACGACCAGACGCACCGGCAGACCGGGGCGCGCGCTCAACGTCGGTTGGATGTTCATGTTGCGCCGGGTCATCTCCTGGCCGACCTGGTTGATGCTGTCCTGCGCGCTGTCGCGGCCGGCGATGACGATGCGGTTGCCGTCCTGGCGGTTCTCCGGCGCGGCCAGCTCGGCGCCGACGCCCAGCAGCGTCGTCAGCGCCGCCCCGGCGAAGATCCGATCCCAATGCCAATCGACTTCATCCTCCAGCCCGGCATAGCCGGCCGGATCGGTGCCGACCAGGTTGTCGAGCGTCACCGACGACGTATCGGGCAGAATGATCCGGTTCCAGACGACTTGAACCCGGCTCTGTCCGTAGCTCACCTGGCTGTTGTAGCGACCGAGGATGCGCGAGCCCTGCGGGATCAGCAGGAACTTGCCGGTGGCCGTGTCATAGACCGGCTCCGTCACCGTGGCGATGACATCGCCCGGCAAGTCCGACTTGATGCCCGTCACCAGCGCGCCGGCGATGACCGTCCCGGCCATGACCTGATACGGGGAGGCTGGCAATTGCAGGTTGCCGGAATTACGGGTTTGCGTGGAACCGCCTTGCAGGAACGCCTCCTTCTGTTCCTGCCGGTTCTGTACTGCGGTCGGGTCGGCAGGCTGGGCTGCCGTCGAGGCCGGCCCAGCGGCCATCGGATCGAACGCCGCTTTGGCGGCGAAGCCCGGCGCCGCGGTGGCCTGTGACTGCGCCACCGGCGCGGCGCGCTGCGTACCCGAGCGGAAGAACACCGATGACGCCGCCGCTTCCTCGGCTTCCTTCAACCTGGCCAGGCGCTCGGCCTCTGCCGGATCGTGGCCGGGCGGCGCGTAGCCTGGTGTCGGTTGCTGCGCATTGACGATGGCCGGCCCGAGGTCGCCCGGCAGCGGCGGCCCCAGCTCCGGCACCGGGGGCGGCGCGGCCGGCGGCAGCTTGGAGTAGTCGGTCGGAAGCCGCTCCAGCCCTTCGGAGCGCGAAACGCGATCGACGTTGTAAAGCTCGGTCTGTTCGCTGGCGCCGCGTCGCTGCGGTTGCAGCGACCACATCAGCGCGCCCAGCACGGCGACCGACAGCCCGCCGGCCAGGATCGCCAGCATGCGACGATTCAAGCGCGTGACCGGACGCGGCTGGGCGCGCAGCGCTACCGCCTCGGGCGCTGCCTTGGCCGCCTGCGGTGCGACCGGCTCGGGGGTGTCGTCCTGGCGCATCATCAGTTCCTCCGCGCCACGCCGTCGGTGCGCTCGATGCGCACCACGTCGCCCTTGTCGCCGCCCAGGCGCAGTTCGGCCGCGCCGAACAGCCGGTCCACGATGTAGTACGGCGAGCGGAAGCGGTAGTTCACCAACTGCCCATCGCCCTGCACGCCGATGACGAACAGCGGCGGCAGTTCGCCCTGGGCGATGCCGGCAGGGAACTGGATGTAGACCTTCTCGCCGTCATCGAAGGCACGCAGCGGCTTCCATGACGGATTGCTGCCGCTGATCGCGTAGCGGAAGCGGATGCGCTCCAGCGATAGGCCCGTATCAACCGGCGCCGCCACCTGCGCGGCCTGCGCCTGGCGCTGCAAAGCCAGCATCCGGTCCTTCGGGTAGTCCCACGACACCGACGCCATCCAAGCGCGCTCTGTCGAGGTCAGCTCCAGCAGGTAGGTGCGCCGATTGGTGGTGATGACCAGATTGGTCTTGAGGCCCGAGCGGACAGGCTTGACCAGCACGTTGACGCGCAGCTCGTCGCCGGCACCGCTGGACGTGTCGCCGACGATCCAGCGCACGGTGTCGCCGGCGGCGACCGTCACCAGTTCTTCGCCGGGCTGGAGCGAAACCACGGTCACGCGCCCCGGCGCGGCATAGACCTGATACAGCGCGCCATCGGTGAAGGGCCAGACCTGGATGGCATTGACGTAGCCCTCGCGCGTGGGCGCGACCCGCGCCTCGGTATTGGCCTTGGACACGCGCACGGTTTCGTCGGCCGGCTCCGGCGCGGGCTGGGCTTCGTCACCTTCCGGCAGCGGCTTCAACTGCTCCGGCAGCGCCAGCGGTTCGAGGACGGCGACCACCTCCACCGGCGAGGGTGGATCGGGCACGAGCTGCGCCTGCACTGGCTCATCGAGTGGGATCACGGGCGGCGGCTTGCGCTGTGTGGCGCAGCCCGCCAAGGCCGCCACCAGCGTCAACAGGCAAACGTGGCGAAGTGTTCGATCGTCTATCCGCAGATTCGGGGCGAACAAGGGCCATACCGATACGACGCCATCCCGCAGACGCTGCTGATACGCCTCCTGAGACATCCGCCACCGCTCATCGGGGGGAAGATCATCCTGACGCGAAACGGGATCATGCGATTGGAGAGTGTTCATGGTTTCGTTCCTTCCGAGGGATCGAGTTCGCGGCTCCACGACAGGCCGTTGACGTAGATGCCCAGCGGGTTCTTGCGCAGGCGTTCCTCGGTGCGTGGGGTTTGCAGGACGATGGAGATGACGGCGTTCCAGCGCTCGGTCCCGGCCGGCGCGCCGTTGGCGAAGCGTTGCTCGGTCCAGCGCACGTTGAACGACGTGTCGCTGGCGCGCACGACGCTGGTGATCTGCACCGTGACCGACTCCTTGCCGACGCGCGCGAAGGGATCGTTCTTGCTGGCGTAGTCGTTGAGCATGGCGGCGCCCCGGTCGGTCGCGTAGTCGTAGGCGTCCAGCCAGTTCTGCCGGACCACGATCGGGTCGATGGACAGCGAGCGCACCAACGTCACGAAGCGCGCCAGGTGATGCGCGATCTGCGCATCCGTGGGCTTGTACGGCGTGGCCGCCTCGCCTACGGCGCGCACGTGCTCCTTGTCCACCTCCACCACGTAGGGCGTGACGATGGACTGCGCCGAGCGCCAGACCAGGCCGCCGGCCATCAGCAGCGTCAGCACCAGCAGGCCGAAGGCCATGAGGCGCCAGTTCTTGGCCTGCACGCGGGGCGCGCCGATACGCTCGTCCCACACCTGCGCGGCAGATTGATACGGCGTGGCAGGCTGCGGCGTGTCGGCATAGCGCACCTGCGGTCGTTTGAATCGCATGGGTGTTCTCCTTGAAGGTCAGGAATCGGAATCGCGCAGGCTCGGGCCTTGCCCGGAGCCGCCGCCGTCGCCGCCGCGCAGCGCATGGGCGGCGGTGGTCGCGGCGTGGGTGAGCTGCTGGCGGCGGTGCAGCCGCTTGGCCCAGGCCGGTTGCTGCCCGGTGTTGGACGTGGCTTCGCCGCCGGACTGGCCGCCGCCGGACGCGGCGCCTGCGCCTTCATCGGCCGGCGGCCCGTTCCAGCCGGCGCGGAAAGGCGCAGCCATGCGTTGCCCGATGGCGGAAGCGCGGGATGCGGCACCGCGCCCGGCCGCCTGCGCGCCCGTCTTGGCGACGTTGCCCAGGCCGGCCGCAGCGCCCTTGGCCCCGCCGCCGGCAGCGGCGGACCCGGCCCGGAACGCTGACCGGGCACCACCGGCCGTCGATGTCGCGGCGCGCGCACCGCTGCCGGCCAGCTTGGCGGCAGCAGGCGCCATGCGCGCCCCGGCGGCCACCGCCCCGCCCACGCCGGTTGCGGCAGCACCGATGGCGACGGCCGTGCCGGCAGCGCCGACAGCGGCACCGGCCATCGCCCCCGCACCGAGCTGCGGTGCACCGGACACCAGGCCGGTGGCGATGCCGGGGCCGAAGATGCCCAGCGCCAGCAGCGTCAGCGAGGCCAGCATGATGACCAGCGCGTGGTCGATGGATGGCTCGTCGGGATGCACCTGGAACTCGGCGAACAGGCCCGAGCCGATGCCGACGATCACGGCTAGCACCAGCACCTTGATGCCGGCCGACACCACGTTGCCCAGCACCTTCTCGGCGAGAAAGCTGGTCTTGTTCCACAAGGCGAACGGCACCAGCACGAAGCCGGCGAGCGTGGTCAGCTTGAACTCGATCAGCGTGATGAAAAGCTGGATCGCCAGCACGAAGAAGCACAGGACCACCACCAGCCAGGCCAGGAACATCACCGTGATGGCGTCAAGGTTCACGAACACCTCGGGGAAACCAGCCATCTCGCCGACCTGCTCCAGGATCGGCGTGCCTGCGTCGATGCCGGTCTTCGCCAGCCGGCCCGGTTGCAGGAAGTTCTCCATGCTCAAGGTCGAGCCGGTGGCCGTCAGGCCCAGGCCGGCGAAGGACCGGAAGACGATGCCTGCCAGCCAGTTGAAGTTGCCGATGATGTAGGCGAAGGCACCGACGTAGAGCACCTTGCGCAGCAGCTTGGCGATCACGTCCTCGCCTTGGCCGGTGGCGTGGCTCATGGCCCAGTAGAGGCCGGCGATGGTCATGTCGATGACGATCAGCGTGGCCGTCAGGAACGCCACCTCGCCCTGCAACAGCCCGAACCCGGAGTCGATGTAGCGCGAGAACGTATCCAGAAAGCGGTCGATGATCGTCACGTCGTTCATGGCGTTTCATCTCCAATCGGCTCATCGAAGGTTGGGGGAATGGGCGGCAGCTCCTCCAGCGTTCGGTACTCGTCCGGCCCGGTTTGGCCGGCGAAGAAGCGCCGGCGGAAGGCTTCTGCGGCGGCCAGGCAAGCGTCCTCGCCGATGGCCTGCCGGTCGGCCGCGCATTGCGCGCGCAGTGCCTTGAGCCGCACGGGATCGGCGGCCAGGGCATCGGCGCGGTTGTCGGCCGAGTGCTGGCCGCAGGCTGTCAGCAGCACGGCCAGCAGGAGGCAAGCGCATCGCATGGCCGTCTCCCGTCAGTTGCGGTAGAAATCCACGCGCTGCGGCGTGTACGGCGTGCCGGTGCCGAGGAAGCGCCGGCGCACTTCGCGGGCGCGCTCGGTGGCCGCCGCCTGCCGCGCCAGTTCGAGCGAGGTCGCGCGGTCCTGGGTGATCTGGAGCTGTTGCGCCTGGATCGACTGCTTGGCCTGCAAGGCCAGGAGCTGATTGGTCGCCTGCGCGGCCTGCAAGGCGCCGGTGGCGGACTGGCTCTGGCTCACGAGGTCGGCCAGCGTGGATTCGTCCTCGCGCAGGTTCTGCGATACCTGCGCCTGCATGCGCATCGCAGTATGCAGACCGTCGAGCGTGTGCTTCCAACGCTCCTGCGCATCCCGATACATCTGGTCGCCGCTGACGGTGGCGGCGTATTGCTCCGGGTACAGACGTGCGAACTCGCGGTCGAGGTTCTGCACGTCGTAGGCCAGTCCCTGCGCCTCGGCGATCAGCCGCTCGGTCGTCGCCAGCGTCGAGCGCAGCCGGTTGACGATGTTGAAGTCCAGGCTCGCCAGGTTGCGTGCCTGGTTGATGAGCATCTGTGCTTCGTTCTGGAGCTGCTGGACCTGGTTGTTGATCTGCTCCAGCGTGCGGATCGCGGTCAGCGTGTTCTGCACCAAGTTCGTGGGATCAACCACGACCCATTGCGCCTGCGCGGTGGACACGGTGCAAAGCATGGCCGCGATGGCGGTGGCGATAAGACGCTTCTTCATGGCAGGTTCTCCTGTGGTGGTGGGGAAAGGACGGAAGGGGCCAATGGCGCGGCGCCGGGGAACTCGGCCAGCAGGTCGGCGGCCCAATCGAGGCCGCGATGGCGCAGCCACGCGCCGGCAAAACCGGGCACGCCGGCTTGCGCCAGCACGCGGTCGATGTCGCGCTGGTCCTGCGGGGTCGAAGCGCCCGCGAACGCGAGCGCGGCCGGCCCCAGGTCGAGGTCGAACAGGCGATTGCCCAGGCGCGACTGGTAGTAGTAGTCGCGCTTGGGCTCGGCGGTGGCAACGATCTCGATCTGCCGGCTGTTGAGGCCAAAGCCCTCGTAGATCGTCCGTATCTGCGGCTCGGTGGCCTGCGGGTTCGGCAGGAAGATTCGGCTGGCGCAGCTTTCGATGATCGCCGGCGCGATAGTCGAGTCCTTGATGTCGGCCAGCGACTGGGTGGCGAAGATGACGCTGACGTTCTTCTTGCGCAGCGTCTTGAGCCACTGGCGGATGCGCGCCGCGAAGGCCGGTTCATCGAGGAACAGCCAGGCTTCATCGAGGATCAGCAGCGTGGGTGCGCCGTCGAACCGTTCATCGAAGCGGGCGAACAGATAGCGCAGCACCGCTTGCACGGCGGCCGGGCTGTGCATCAGCTCCTCCATCTCGAAGCCCTGCACGTCGGCGCTGCCCAGCCGGTCGAGGTCGGCGTCCAGCAGCTTGCCGTGGGCGCCGCCGAGCACGTAGGGCGAGAGTGCCTGACGCAGCGCGTTGGATTGCAGCAGCACGGAGAGCCCCGTCATCGTGCGCTGCTCCGGCGGCGCACCGGCGAGGCTCCCCAGCGCCGACCAGATGGCGGCCTTCTCGTCCGGGCCGACGGTGACGCCTTCGTGCAGCAGGCGGCCTTCCACCCACTCGGCCGCCCAGGTGCGATAGCCCTCGCTGTCGATACGGGCCAAGGGCTGGAACGCGATGCCGCCATCGGCACCGAGGTCGTAGTGCTCGCCGCCCAGGCCCAACACCGTCGCCCGCATGGACCGCCCCATGTCGAAGGCAAAGATGCGCGAGCTGAAGTAGCGCCGGAACTGCATCGCCAGGACGGCAAGCAGGACCGACTTGCCCATGCCGGTCGGGCCAGCGACCAGCGTATGCCCCACGTCGCCGATGTGCGTCACCAGCCGGAACGGCGTCGCGCCATCGGTGCGCGTCACGATCAGCGGCGGGCCGTCGAGATGGTCGTTCTTCTCCGGCCCGGCCCATACCGCCGACAGCGGCATCATGTGTGCAAGATTCAGCGTCGAGACGATGGGCTGGCGCACGTTGGCGTAGGCGTGGCCGGGGATGGACGACAGCCAGGCGTCCACGGCATTGAGGGTTTCGGGGATGGTGACGAAGCCTCGGCCCTGGATGGCGCGCTCCACCATCCGCTGCTTCTCGTCGGCCACGGCCGGATCGGCGTCGAGCACCGTCACCGTGGCGGTGAGATAGCCGAAGGCGACCTGATCGCTGCCCAGTTCCTGTAAGGCGGCATCGGCATCGGCCGCCTTGTTGCTGGCGTCGGTATCCACCAGCGGCGATTCCTGCTGGAAGATGGTTTCGCGCAGCAGCGCGATGACGTTCTTGCGCTTGGCGAACCACTGGCGGCGCAGCCGGCCGAGTTCCTTTTCCGCTTCGGCCTTGTCCATGCACAGGAAGCGCGTGCTCCAGCGGTAGGCGAACCCCAGGTGATTGAGGTCGTCCAGCAGTCCCGGCCAGGTCGAGGTCGGAAAGCCCCGCACCGTCACCACGCGCAGGTGCTGGTCGCCCAGCGTGGGCGCCAGGCCGCCGGCCAGCATGGAGTCGGCCAGCAGCGCGTCGAGATAGAACGGCACCTCGGGCACCGCGACCCGATAGCGCCGGGTGGATACCGTGCCATGCAGGTAGGTCAGCGTCTGACTGTCATCGAGCCAGGCGACTTCCGGCATCACGCCATCGAGCAGATCGAACACGCGATCGGTTTCCGCTACGAAGGCGTCGAGCCGGCCGCGCCAGTCCACGCCATCGCCGGGCGTGTTCTCATAGAGCAGCCTGGCGGCACGGGCGCGCGATTCCTCCGGTGGCAGGAACGCGAGCGTCAGGTGATAGGCGCTCTCGAAATGGTGGGTCGATTCCTCGAACGCCGCGCGGCGTTCCTCATCGACCAGCCAGGACAGCGGCTCGGGAAAGTCGGAGTGCGGGTAATCCGCCGCCGGCTGGCGCTCGGCCTCGATGAACAAGGCCCAGCCCGAACCCAGCCGGCGCAGCGCGTTGTTCAGCCGCGCCGACGTGGCGATCAGCTCGCCTTGCGTGGCGCTGTCCAGGTCCGGTCCACGAAAGCGCGCCGTGCGCTGGAACGAGCCATCTTTGTTCAAGACGACGCCAGGCGCGACCAGCCCAGCCCACGGAAGCCAGTCGGCCAGCAGCGCGGGGCGCTGGCGGTATTCGGCAAGGTTCAGCATGGCGGCGTCCCCTCACACGTCCAGCAGCGGGCGGTGCTTGATGTGCCGGGCGAAGACCTGCATGAACTGCGGATCGACGCGCGCGCCCCACACGGCCAGCGAGTGGCCGACGATCCAGAGCACGACGCCGGGAATCCACAGTTGCAGGCCCAGCCCGACGGCAGCGGCCAGCGTGCCGTTGGCGATCGCCACGGTGCGCGGTGCGCCGCCCAGCAGGATCGGCTCGGTCAGCGAGCGATGCAGCGGCACCTCGAAGCCGAGCGCGAAGCCCGGCGTGCCTTCATCGGCGGCACTCATACGACGGCCCCGCCGGAGAACGAAAAGAAGGACAGGAAGAACGAGGATGCGGCGAACGCGATGGACAGGCCGAACACGATCTGGATCAGCTTGCGGAAGCCGCCCGACGTGTCGCCGAAGGCCAGCGCGAGGCCGGTCGCGATGATGATGATGACGGCCACGATGCGCGCGACCGGCCCCTGGATCGACTCCAGGATGGATTGCAGCGGCCCTTCCCAGGGCATCGAGGAACCGGCAGCCTGCGCGGTGCCGGCCGTCATCAGCATGATGGCGGCCAGCAGCAGGCCGCGATGGGCCGGCCGGGCCAGGCGCCGGAGGCGTGCAAGGATGGGAACCGGATTTACGGAAAGGCGGAAAGCAGGAACGTGCATCTGCGTCATGGCAGTTCTCCAAGTGGGTCGAGGGACGGGGAAGGCGCAGCGGCGGCGGCTGCGAGGGAAACCGGCGGCAGCTCGGGAAACGGCGTTTCCAGCGCGTCCGCCAGTTGGTAGCCGGCGGCGTCGAAGCCGACGACGCAGGCGATGCTTTCGACGTGGCGCTTGCGGCCACGCCCGGCGATGTGGATCACGACGTTGACCGCCTCGGCGATCAACGCACGCGGCGGGTTCACCGCCACTTCGAGAATCAGTTGTTCCAGGCGCAGCAGCGCGCCCAGCGCGGAACCGGCGTGGATGGTGGCGATACCACCGGGGTGGCCGGTGCCCCACACCTTCACCAAGTCCAGGGCTTCGCCGCCGCGCACCTCGCCGACGATTACGCGGTCGGGGCGCAGGCGCATCGTGGCGCGCACCAATTCCTGCATCGACACGACGCCGGCGCGGGTGCGCAGCGGCACGTGGTCGCGGGCCGCGCATTGCAGTTCGATGGTGTCTTCGAGCACCAGCACGCGGTCGCCGGTGGCGGCGATCTCGGCCAACAAGGCATTGGCGAGCGTGGTCTTGCCCGTACTGGTGCCGCCCGCGATCAGCACGTTCTGCCGTTCGCGTACCGCCCGCCGTAGGAATTCGGCCTGTGGCGCGGACAGAATGCCGTCGACCACGTAGCGATCCAGGCCGATGATGCTCACGGCCCGCTTGCGCAGCGCGAAGGCCGGGCCGGGCGCGGCCGGCGGCAGAATGCCCTCGAAGCGTTCGCCGGTTTCCGGCAACTCGGCGGTCAGCAGCGGCTGGCCGCGATGCACTTCCGCACCGACATGCGCGGCCACCAGGCGGATGATGCGTTCGCCATCGGCCTCGGACAGTTCGACGCCCAGCGGGGCGCGGCCCGACGACAGCCGATCCACCCATAGGGTGCGGTCGGGGTTGAGCATGATTTCCACCACGTCGGGGTCTTCCAGCGCGGTGGCGATCAGCGGCCCCATTGCCGTGCGCAGCATCTGGATGCGGCGATCCAGAGCAGCGGCGGTGGATGACTTCGGTGCGGCGCTCATGACGCACGCTCCCGCGCCTCGGCCAGCGCCGCCGCATCCTCCATCCGCACCGGGTCAGGGTGCAGTTCTTCCACCACGTCGCGCACCAAGCTGCGGCCGCGCAGCAGGTGGCGGCCAAGCTGTTCCACGAACTGCTCGAAGCGCGCCTTGCCCTGCGCGCGGGCCGCGTCCTGATGGGCTTCGGGAATCGGCGTGCTGACGGTCAGGAAGTAGCGGATGAACAGCGCCAGCGTTTCGATTTCGATGTTCTGGTCGCGCTCCAGGCGTTCGGCCTGGCGCGACAGGCGATCCAGCCGCCTGGCGATGGCCGCCTCGCGCTGGTCGCCGGCATCCGGCGATAGCCAGGACGCCAGGGCGGCGGCAACGATGCTGGATTTCGAGACGCCTTTCTTGGCGGCCAGTTCTTCGAGGCGCTTGGCATGTTCGGGCTGGATGAACAGGTTGAGGCGGTACTGGCTCATAGTTCGATTCCGTCGTTGGGATTCAGCGATGCCAGCCGGGCCGTGCGCTGCATGGCCGGGTCGAGCTGGCCGGGAAGCGGCAGCGGCAGGTCGTCGTCGTCATCGAGCAGCGCCAGGTCGTTGCCTGCGTGCTGCGGCTCGGGGCTGTATTCGGCGACTTCGGATAGCTCGGGCTGGCGACGTGGGCCGCCGTCGTCGGCGGTGCCCAGGCCATCGGCGGATGTCGTTGCAGGGGCGTCGGGCACGGCAGGAATCGCCAGGCCGCTCCAGTCATCCGGCCGCGAGGGCGGCGCATCGGCGTACTGCCCGGCTGCGAGCGCCGGCGGCGGCAGCACGCGCCGCTTGAAATTGGCGTCGGCGTAGTAGCGCAGCTTGTTCGCCTTGATGGGCGCCACGCTGGACACCATCACCACGGCCTCGTCGGGCGGAAGCTGCATCACTTCGCCCGGCGTCAGCAGCGGGCGAGCCGTCTCCTGGCGCGACACCATCAGGTGGCCCAGCCACGGCGCGAGCCGGTGGCCGGCGTAGTTGCGCTGCGCACGCAGTTCGGTGGCGGTGCCCAGCGTCTCGGAGATCCGCTTGGCGGTGCGCTCGTCGTTGGTCGCAAACGTCACGCGCACATGGCAGTTGTCGAGGATGGAATGGTTCTGGCCGTAGGCTTTGTCGATCTGGTTGAGCGACTGCGCGATGAGGAAGCTGCGGATGCCGTAGCCCGCCATGAAGGCCAGCGCCGTCTCGAAGAAATCGAGCCTGCCCAGCGCCGGGAACTCGTCGAGCATCAGCAGCAGCTTGTGGCGGCGCTCGATGCCGTCGCTGCCGTCGAGCGATTCCGTTAGGCGCCGGCCGATCTGGTTGAGGATCAGGCGAATGAGCGGCTTGGTGCGGCTGATGTCCGAAGGCGGCACTACGAGATACAGCGAGACGGGGTGCTCGGATGCGATCAGGTCGGCGATGCGCCAGTCGCAGCGTGACGTGACTTCGGCCACCGTGGGATCGCGGTACAGGCCGAGGAACGACATGGCCGTGGATAGCACGCCCGAGCGTTCGTTGTCCGACTTGTTGAGCACTTCGCGGGCGGCGGACGCGACGACGGGGTGCGGTCCATCGCCGAGGTGCCGCGTGGTCATCATCCGGTGCAGCGTCAGCTCGAACGGGCATGCGGGGTCGGAGAGGAAGTTGGCGACGCCGCGCAGCGTCTTGTCCTCGCCCGCGTACAGCACATGCAGGATGGCGCCAACCAACAGCGCGTGCGAGGTCTTTTCCCAATGGTTGCGCTTCTCCAGCGCGCCTTCGGGGTCGACGAGAATGTCCACAATGTTCTGTACGTCGCGCACTTCATGCGCGCCGCGCCGCACTTCCAGCAGCGGGTTGTACGCAGCCGACTTCGCATCGGTGGGGTTGAACAGCAGGCAGTGCGAAAAGCGCGAGCGCCAGCCCGCGGTGATCTGCCAGTTCTCGCCCTTGATGTCGTGGATGACGGCGGACGCGGGCCAGGACAGCAGCGTCGGCACCACCAGGCCGACGCCTTTGCCCGAACGCGTGGGCGCGAAGGTCAGGACGTGTTCCGGGCCTTCATGTCGCAGATACTCATTGCGATACTTGCCGAGGAAGACGCCGGCCGGCTGCGTCAGCCCAGCTTTGCGAATGTCATCCGCTTCGGCCCAGCGCGCCGAACCATAGGTCGTGACCAGCTTGGCCTGCCGCGAGCGCCACACCGACATGGCGATGGCCACCACCACGGCCAGCAGGCCGCTGCCGCCCGCGATGGCCCCGCCGATGTCGAAGACATGCGGCGCGTAGGCATCGAAGAAGAACCACCACTCGAACAGCCGCCAGGGGTGATAGACCGGCGTGCCGAAGAAATCGAACCAGGGCGAGCCAAGGCGTAGTTGATAGCCCAGGGCGGCGGCTGTCCATTGTGTGGCCCCCCACACACCGGCGATCACGATGCCGAAGACGGCGGCGATCTGCCCGAACAACACGCCCTGACCTTGCATGACTGGCCTCCGATTTCCCCTGCGCTGATTCCTCGTTCAAGCGCGGCACAAGGACGTGCCGCATGAAGTGAGGATCAGTGCCGGGTCGGTGCCGGTCAAAGACCGTTATCGGGAGAAAGATCGAGTAATTGGAAAGAATTGGGGCTGCATCGAACCAAAGAAAAACGCCGCAAGCGAAGGCGCGTTGCGGCGTGTCGAGCGAGAAAACGAAGTTTTCGTGGCGGAGCGCCCACGGTCAGAACTTCGGCGGACTCTCCGGCGGCGTGTAGGGCGTATTGCCGTCGCCATAGAACCGCTTGCGCGTGGCTTCGGCGACTCGATTGCACAGCACGTCGCCCAGCTTGGGGCGATCCGTCTTGCATTGCTGGCGCAGTTCCTTCAGCCGCACGGGATCGGATGCCAGTTCTTCAACGCTGGGCGCGTCCGTCTTCTCTGGCGTGTCAGTGGGGCCGCAGGCCGTCAGCACCGCAGCAGCCAGCAGGAACGGAATGGTCTTCTTCATGGTTCGGATTCCTCCGGGACATCGGGTTCATCGCCTGGCGTCGGCCTGGCGGCCTCGGGCGAGTCGATGGCCTGCACGCGCTCGATGAAGCGAGCCAGCGTCTCCGATGGTTCGGCATCCAGGCGCAGCAGATAGGTGGTGAGCACGGGCGAACATCCCGCCAGCGCCCGTGCGACCACGCCTTGTTCGCGGCTGGCCGTGATGTGCGCTGCGCCCGTCAGCCCTAGGGCGAACCCGGCCGATACCAAGGCCATCATCAGGTCGCAGGACGCCACCCGCTCGGCCACCAGCGGTTCCATGTCCACGCGGCGCAGCAGGCGATCCACTTGTCGCGCGTGGCCTTCGCACGCCACCGGGTCGCAGAGCACCAGTGGGAAGCGCAGCACTTCTTCCAACGGAATCCGCTTGTACCTGAGCAGGTCGTGCCGGGCCGGCACGGCCACCATCAGCGGATCGTTCCAGACAGGCATCGCTACGATGCCGTCACCTGCTTCGTCGGCGCGAGCGAACCCCACGTCGTACAGGTCGTCGTGCAGGCCCTTGATCTGCTGCGACAGCGGCACCTCGGTCAGGCGGATTTCGACTTCGGGTTCTTCCTGCCTGCACAGCGCCAGCAAGGCCGGCAGACGCGACGGCGTAATGCCGTCGGACAGGGCGATGCGCAACTGGCCGTGGAAGCCATTGGCCGCGGCCTTCGCACTGTCGCGCGCCTGCTGCAAAGCAGTGAACACGCGCGGCACGTGATCCAGGAACAGTTTGCCCGCACGGGTCAGTCGCGTGCTGCGCGTGGTGCGGGCGAACAGCGCCACGCCCAGTTCTTCCTCCAGCTCCTTGATGGCGCGTGACAATGGCGACTGCTCGATGTGCAGGCGCTCAGCTGCACGGGCGAAGTGCAATTCTTCGGCGACAGCCAGGAAGCAACGAAGATGGCGAAGCTCCATAACGTTCGCTCATTCCAACCAGGTAATTGGCTGAAAATCCACGGATTCACAGCATGCTCGCACGCGCGCCACTCCATCCAAGAAGTACGGCGTATGCTCGTGTCGGAACAGTGCCTCGGCATCGACCCAACGCTCCAGCAGGAAAAATCGGTTTTCCGATAGGCTTCCTCGGGCAATGCGATAGTCCAGACATCCTGGATCTTGAATGGCGGCCTCGCGTAATGCCTGCAGCACGTCACGCATTTCCTCTATGCGATCACTCGATGCCTTCAATGCGATGATCAATTCAACAACCGGCATGTCATCCTCATTGGAATTCAGCGGCATCGTCTCGTAGGCATACATGCTTGCCACCTTCGACAGTTGATGGAATCAAAGGCCATTTTGATGTCTTGGCGCTTTCCCTTACCGTCTACCACCACCAACCGCGGTAACCCCAGACAGGACCGTAGTAGGGATATGGATAGACCACGCGCGCTTCCTTCGTTTCGGGCCACAGATAAATCACGCTGGCATTGACTCTGGGCAATGTGTAGTCGTACTCGCCGATCTTGGTCGTGGTAGTACCTTCGATCGTGCCCACGACGGTGACCTCGCGTCCCGGGGCGAACACGACTGGATCGTAGAAGTCCGCGTGACAGGCGACGAAGCGTCCGCCTGCCGCATCCGGTGTGCTGCGGTTCGGGCGAGCATGGCTGTCGAGAGGTCGAGAGATCAGTTGCACGCAGGTCGAGTCCGGTCCTGGCTTGGTTTCGACGATGCTGCCACCCCAGCGCACTTGCGCAACGGCCTGCGCGCCGGCCGCCACATCGTGCGGGCTAACTTGGGTGAATGTGCCTTGCAGCGGCTTGGGCGCGGTGGCACAGGCGGTAAGGGCGATGCAGGCAGCAAGGGAAAGCAGGATACGAATTTCCATGAAGCTCTCCGATGGAGCAAAGGACGAGAATTGCAGGGACGGCCGTGATGGGGCCAATAGGACCCGAAACTCGCGCAATTTCTTCCCAAGGGCGGTAAGGTGGGCGCCGCTACGGAGGCGGCCAGAGGGAGGAGAATCCGCCCCGCAGCGGCACCCAGACAAGCATCAGCGGCAGGACACCACCTCACCCGAGGCGTTGGTGCAGCTGCCGGTGTGGGTGAGCGTGCCGTTGCTGACTTCGGTCGAACCGGAGTAGCTGTTGCCATTGCGACCAGTCATCTCAGTGCTGCGGCTGCCGGAATAGCTTCCATCGTCGGTCTTGGCGAAGTTGCTGCTGCGACTAGCACTGCCCCCATTGGCACCTTCGACCGAGGCGTTGTAGTTGTAGCCGGCATTGCCTGCGCCATCCCGGTAACCGTTGGCCGTGCGGCTCGCACGCCCGCCATTCGCCCCTTGGACGGAGGCGGTCGCGCTCCTCCCGGCGCTGCCATCGGCATTGCGATAGGCATTGGCCTGATAATGGGCGCTCCCGCCATAGATGGTGCCGGCGCTGCCGGAGCGACTGGCGCTGCGATTGCCGTTTCCGTCGGCGCTGAAGTTACGGGTACGAGCATAGACGGCCGAGGGGTGTGTTGGCGTCGAGACGATGACCGGCGCGGGTTTCCTCACAACGACGGCTGTGGCGGGCGGTGCTGGCACCGCGACTACGACTGGCGCCGGTTTCCGTACTACGACGGTCGCTGCCGGCGGCGCGGGCGGCGGGACTACGACAACCGCAGCGTGCGCGCTGCTGATGTCCGCGAAGGGGATGGCGACGGCGGCCAGGACGGCCAGTTTCGAAATGATTTTCAGTAAATACATGGTGGGACTCCTGTGCTATGGGATAGGGGAAATGGCGGCGCGGGGACGCCGCGCTTGAAGGTGCCGGCGGTGGGAATCGCACGCTCTGCCAAGGATGCTCACCGACCATGCGTCAACATCCGCATACACTTCCCACGCGCCGGCGTAAGTAGGAGTGGCCGGTCTTGCTCCGATCTACCGTCAGAATCGACGTGCCAGGAATGCAGACATGCTGCGCTGGGTCTCGTCCTCGACCAGCGGACTGGCGCGCGCTTCGGACTGCAGCCTCGCGATCCGCAGGCCCGCGCCGAGGATCCATTTGGGAGATACCGCGTAACTGATCCCCGCCTGCATCGCGATTTCCTGAAGGCCACCGGAAGGCTCGTATTGCGCGAGTTCGGTACTGCCAAGCGGGACACCGAAGTAGGTCCGCATGTTTTCGTCATCTGCCCAGGTCGCCGACGGTCCGAAGGTGATACGCAGCCTGGGATTCAGGGTAATAACGCGCTCCAGACGGAGCGTCGCGATCATTCCTTGTTCGCTGTCGCCCAGCGCCTTGGCTCCGGTCAGCGTGGCCGATACCTGCTCATAGTTCCATTGCGCGAACACCAATGCGGCGCTGCCTCGCTCGATGTCTTCCACACCCGCTTCTCGCTGGCGATTGTCGGCTTCGCGAGGCTCGTTGGCTTGGGTGGAAAATCCTGCGCCGAAACGCCAGCCGCCATCGGTTTTCCATGCTGCGCCGGCTTGAAGTGGCGATCCGCCAAACGGGTTTCCCACGTAGAACGCACTTCCCGAGAAGCGCAGGCTCAGGACAGGAAGAGGAATGGTTCGCTGGTCATCGCTTCCCGGCGCATCCGGGATTGACGCCGCGCCCAGGCCGATCAGACCATGCATCTTGTGATCGTCGTCCGACGACCATGCATCTTGCGCACGCGCGTTGATCGGCTTGGCTGAAAGGAAGAGAGATGCGAGCGCAAGCACCGCACCCGTGAACTGCTTTGGCATCGGGCGATTCCTCGCGAAGGAAGAGAGCCCCGTTCACCGGCCCGGGAGAGACCGGGAGATGGGTGTGCCGGTGAACGGGGAGGAAACTGGCTATGCGAGGCTTAGTTGCCCCTGCCGGCCGCGGCCGCTTGCTGGGCGAATGCGCGGAGCTGATCCAGGGTCACGTAACCGTTTCCGGCGGCGTCGATCTTGGAGAAGTTCTTGGCGATCCGAGGCATGCCCCTCTCGGCCTCGGCTTGGGTCAGCTTGCCGTCCTGATCGGTGTCGGCCTGCTTGAACCGCGCTTCCAGCTGCTCGGCGGCCTTGGCACGATCAGCGCCGCCGAACTGCGGCGCGGCCAGGGCCAATCCAGGCAGCACCAGCAAGGAAGTCAGAATGAGGGATCGCATTTGGCAGTACTCCTATTGGGTTGATGGAATCAGGCGGAGTAGATCCGGCCTGATGAATCCATGCTAGGAAGTGCTGCTGCGAGATGTGTTGCGCTCGGTAAGGCAGATGTTTCATTTCCTTACAGAGGTTTGGCGCGTACAGATGACCTTCAGTTCGGCGATGCCTGAACGGGCAGCACGATGGTCGCATGCAGGCCGCCTTCAGGCGGACTTTCCAGGCGCAGATCCCCGCCATGAATCCTTGCCAGGCGGTCCACGATCGCCAGACCCAGACCCGTGCCTCCGTTGTTCGAGCGTGCATCGTCGGCACGCGTGAATGGCCGCGTCAGGTACTCCACCTGGTCCGGCGGAATGCCGGGGCCAGCGTCACGAACACGGATGCTCACACATCCATCGCCGACCTGCGTGTCTACGGCCAGCCCTGTCTTGCCGTAGCGCACGGCATTTTCCATCAGGTTGGCGATGGCACGTTGCAATGCCAGCGGCCGCAAGCACATCGTAGGAAGGACAGGGTCCAGATTCAGAGCGAAAGTGTCCCCACGCTCGCCGAATTCCGCGGCAAGCTGCTGTACGAGGATGTTGACGTCGAGTATGGACGGTGCCTCGTCACCCTCGGTTCGGCCGAAGTCCAGGAACTGGCCGAGGATTGCATCGATCTGCTGGATGTAGCCGCTGGCGGTGTGCTCGTCCAGCTGGTCCATGGCCAGCAACAGGCGCAGCTTGGTCAACGGCGTTCGGATGTCGTGCGAGATGCCGGCCAACATCAGCGTACGCATGCCTTCGTTGCGTTCCAGGTTCTCGGCCATGCGATTGAACTGCCTCGTGACCGCTGCCAGTTCGCTGGGTCCGTCTTCGGGCAGTCTACCGGGCGCCCGGCCGCTACCCAGGGCATGGGTTGCGCGTTGCAGCTGCCGTAGCGGGCGATTGATTCTTCGCTGGATGAGCCAGGCAGCCAGCAACATCAGGCCGACGATCAGCCCCGAAGTGGCCACGGCGACGGTCATGGCCCGGTCGCGCAGCTGCACATGAAGCGGTAACGATAGCCAGTAGGCCTGATCACCCACCTGCATCCGTACATGGGCAGCGCCCAGGTGCGTGATCGCCGGCCGGCTGCCTGGCGGCAGTTGTCTCTCCAGGCGCCGGGCAAAATCGGTCAGCCAAATGCCGCCGCTCTCCTCCCCGTGAGAAGCATTCCCCTCAATGGCGGGGCTGATCTTCATGGCGCCTTCGGCGTTGATCCGCCGGATCACATCGTCGCGCTCGCCAGGAGGCAGTGCCGCGAGGATGACGCGTTGGGTGTTGATCTGCGAGGCGACAAGCGTCGCCAGCCCTTCGCTGCGGGGCTTCTGCAGGAGTTGGTAGAAGGTCGCGAACACCGAGAACTCCAGCGCCAGCGCCAGAACCATCAGCAGCAGAAAATTACGCGCCAGTAGCGACCTGGGCCAGGGCAGTTTCATTCGGAGGCCTGGGCAACGAACATGTAGCCTACGCCCCATACCGTGCGGATGTAGCGTGGTGATGACGGGTCGTCCTCGATCTTGCGTCGTAGACGCAGGACCTGCACATCCAGGCTGCGATCGAGCGAGTCGTACTCGCGCCCCTTCAGCTTCTCCAGCAGATGCTCGCGGCTCAAGGGGCGCCCGGCATTGGTCGCCATAATGCGCAAGAGCTGAAATTCCGAACTGGAGAGCGCCAGTACCTCACCATGGCGTGTCACCTCCATCCGAGTCAGATTGAGAATGAAGGGCCCGAAGTGGATGACGTTGCCACCGGCCCAGCGGCCATCGCAGTTCACCATGGACTGCCGGCGCAGGATCGAATGCAGCCGTGCAATCAGCTCGCGCGGGTCGAAAGGTTTCGCCAGATAGTCGTCAGCGCCCATTTCAAGGCCCAGGATCCTGTCCACCGCCGCCCCGCGTGCGGTCAGCATCAGGATGGGAACGGTGCTTCCCTCCGCGCGCAGGCGACGGCAAATCGACAAGCCGTCCTCGCCAGGCATCATCAGGTCCAGGATCAGTACGTCGAAGGGTTCACGCCGTAGTCGTTCGTCGAGTCGGTCGGCGGAAGCCAGAATCTGTACGTCGAAGCGATGCTCGCCCAGATAGCGGCGCAGCATGTCGCGCAATTCCAGGTCATCGTCGACGACCAGTATTCGGTGCGGTGCATCTTCCACGGAGTCTGCCATTCACGAAGGGTTAGACAAATTCTTCGCGCAAGAGGCGTTGCCTTGCAACCGCAACCGCACCGTCAGGGCATGATGAATCTCGGAAATAGCCCTTTTGTTTCAGCCACTTGTCCATGACGGTCGACCAAGGCTGTAACCGAATGTAACAACATGTGCGCAGTTTGAAGCCGATTGGGCAGGCGGCGTTCGTACCATGCCGCCCCGACGAGGAAGGTTCGTAACGGCCCCGCATCGATCCATGCCGATCGGGGCTCGGCCCTTCCTTCTCTCCCTTCCTTGCTTCCGTGTGGCCTATTCCAGTGAAAGTCCGACGTTGGCGCCCTGTGGCGCTGCTTACCCTTTTGCTCGTTGTGATCGTTCTCGTAGCCAGCTTACTAGTTAGACATCGTCAAGCAGGCCAAGGCGACGAGAATGTATCGCGGGTCGTGCGGACCACAGCGATCGCCGTACGCGACGTGCCTGTATTTCTGAACGCGGTCGGTACCGTCACGCCATCGACCACGGTCATCGTGCGTGCCCAAGTACAAGGCACGTTGGCCTCGATCAACTTCAGGGAAGGACAAGTGGTCGCCCGCGGCGATCTGCTGGCTACGATCGATGATCGTGCGTTGCGGGCGCAGTTGCAGACGGCGGAAGGCGCGCTGCTGCGAGATCGCGCACAACTCGCCAACGCGCGCCGCGACCTGGATCGCACGCGGGCGCTGGTCGACATTGGCTCCGCCTCGCGCCAGCAGCTCGACACGCAAGAGACTGCGGTCCAGCAGGCCGAGGGCATAGTCAAGGCGGACTCGGGCTCGGTGGACAACCTGCGCGTACAGCTGAGCTATACCCGGATCACCGCGCCCATCGACGGTGTGGTGGGCCTGCGGGCGGTGGATCTTGGCAATCTTGTGCAACCCGGTGATGCCAACGGCGTTGCCACGCTGACGAGCGTATCGCCGACGACGGTGAAGTTCGCGCTATCGATCGACCAGATGTCCCGTGTACTCAACGCACGGCGACAAGGTCCTGTACGGGTTGATGCGTTGGGCCGGGACGGCGGCGACGTGCTTGCCGAGGGCAGCCTGGAGGCCATCGACAACCGCGTGGACGCCGCAACAGGAACGGTGATGTTGCGCGCCCAGTTCAACGATGCCGCGCACCGATTGTTTCCCAACCAATTCGTCAGCGCGCGGGTCCATCTGCAGACACTGGAAAACGCCATGGTCGTGCCGCTTTCGGCGATCCGGTACGGCAACCAGGGTGCCTATGTCTTCATGATCAAAGACGACAAGGCGCATCTGCAGAACGTAACGATGGGGCCGACCCTGGACAGCCAAAGCGTGGTGGTCGCCGACGCGCTCAAGCCCGGCATGCAGATCGCAGTCGACGGCATCGACGCGCTGGAGGACGGTGTTGCGGTGCGCGTGGTCGCGCCGGCGCAAGCCGGGCGTTGAACCTACGCCATGAATCTCTCCAGCACCTTCATCCGCCGGCCGGTGGCCACCGCACTGCTGATGGTCGGCGTACTGCTTGCCGGTCTTATCGGCTATCGCAGCTTGCCGATCTCGGCACTGCCAGAAGTCGACTATCCCACCCTGCAGGTCTACACCGAGTATCCCGGCGCTGGACCCGACGTAACCGCGAACACCCTTACCGCACCGCTCGAGCGCCAGCTGGGACAGATCGCGGGACTGGAGCGTATGCGGTCGAGCAGTGCCAATGGTGCCTCGGTCATTACGTTGCAATTCGGCCTGTCCACCTCGCTGGAGGAAGTGGAGCAGGAAGTGCAGGCCGCGATCAACGCGGCGCGGGCACGCCTGCCCGACGACCTGCCTTATCCCCCGGTCTACAGCAAGGTCAACCCAGCCGACACGGCGGTGCTGACGCTCGCCATGACGTCCGACGTGCTGCCGCTGACGCAGGTGCAGGCGTTGGCCGAGACGCGCATCTCGCAGAAGATCTCGCAGATGTCCGGTGTCGGGCTGGTAACGGTCAGCGGCGGCCACCGTCCCGCAGTCCGCGTTACGGTCGATACACGCCAGCTCGCCAGCCACGGGCTGACGCTGGCAGACGTCGAGGCGGCCCTGACCGCCGCCAACGTCAACCTTCCCAAGGGCACCATAGACGGTCCGACGGTCGCCTACGCGATCGGCGCCAACGACCAGTTGGTCGGACCGGAAGAATATGCATCGTTGGTGCTGGCCTGGCACGATGGTGCGCCGCTGTATCTGCGCGAAGTGGCGCAGATCGCCACCGGAGCGGAAGACACGCGACAGGCGGCCTACGCGAACGACACGCCGGCGATCCTGATCAGCATCCAGCGCCAACCCGGTGCCAACGTGATCAGGACCGTCGACGGCATTCGCGCCGCGCTGCCGAGCCTGTCGGCCGCCCTGCCCAGCTCGGTCCGTCTGCAGATACTGAGCGACCGAACCGAGACGATCCGCGCATCGGTTCACGACGTGCAGGTCGAACTGCTGATTGCGATCGTGCTGGTGGTAGCGGTGATCTGGGTATTCCTGCGCAACTGGCCAGCGACGATCATCCCGGGCATCACCGTCCCATTGTCCCTGCTTGGCACGGTGGCGATCATCTATGGGCTGGGGTTCAGCCTCAACAATCTGACCCTGATGGCGTTGACCGTGGCCACTGGCTTCCTGGTCGACGATGCCATCGTGATGATCGAAAACATCAGCCGGCACATGGCGATGGGCAAGTCGCGCATGCAGGCCGCTTTGGAAGGTGCCGGACAGGTCGGCTTCACCATCGTATCGCTGTCGGCAGCCTTGATCGCGGTAATGATCCCGCTGTTGTTCATGGGCGACGTGGTTGGCCGCCTGTTCCGCGAGTTTGCAGTGACCCTCTCGGTGGCCATCGTGGTGTCGGCAGGCGTGACCCTGACGCTGGTACCGATGCTGTGCGCGCGCGTGCTCAAGCCGGAGGCCGAGCACGACGAGGCAGGGTTCTTCGTGCGCCTGGAGCGTGGCTATGCACGATTGCTGGATCGCCTGATGCAGCGCCGTGCGGCGGTCATGCTTGCCGTGGCCGGCGCGACGGTGCTGACCCTGGCGCTGTTGTGGGCGCTGCCGAAGGGCCTGTTCCCGGTGCAGGACACCGGCATGCTGCAGGGCGCGCTGCAAGTCGATGCGCACAGTGCGTTCTCGCGCATCCAAGAGCGCGAGCAGGCCGCAGCGCGGCTGGTGGCTGCCGATTCGGCCGTGGAGAACGTCTCCATCAGCGCCGGCGTGAGCCAGACCAACACCGCGCTCGGGACCGTGCCAATGCTCGTGCGCCTGAAGGCGGGAAAGGACACCAGCGCCACAGTCATCAAACGCCTCGCCGACAAGGCGCAGCGCGCCGGTATGGTGCTGCACCTGCGCCCGGTCCAAGACCTGACACTCGATACCCAGTCCTCGTCCATGCCCTATGCGGCAGGCCTAGAGTCCACCGATCGTGGCCTGCTGGCCGAGTGGACGTCGAAGCTGATGGCCGCCATGCGAGCCGATCCAGCGTTCTCTGCGGTGGACAGCCAGGCAGCCCGCCGGGGCCTGCAGGCACGTTTGGACGTGGATCGGGTCGCGGCTTCGCGCCTGGGCGTGAACATGCGCAGTATCGATGACACACTGTACGCAGCGTTTGGTCAGAATCAGGTCTCGACCATCTATACCGACCTGAGCCAGTACCACGTCGTACTGGCCGCCAAGGGCGGCCTGCAGGACATACGGGACGTGCTGCAGCGCATCCACGTACCCGGCACCAATGGCACCCCTGTCTTGCTGGCCGCGCTGGCCACGATCGACGCGGGGGACGCGCCGGTATCATTCGAGCGTCAGGGGCAGTTCCCTTACGCCGATATCGGTTTCGATCTGGCCGATGGCGTCACCCTCGGCGACGCGGTGAAGCGGCTGGACTCCATTGCCAAGGACATCGGCCTGCCGGCTGCGGTCACGCTGCATCTGGAAGGCGCGGCCGGCAGCCTGGGCGGCGCCATGTCCGGCCAAGCCATTCTGATGCTGGCGGCGGTGCTGGTGGTGTATCTGGTGCTGGGCATGCTCTATGAGAGCTTCATCCACCCGTTGACGATCCTGTCCACCTTGCCCTCGGCAGTGTTGGGTGCGCTGGCGGCGCTGATGTTGAGCGGCAGCCAGTTCGACGTGATCGGAACCATCGGCGTGGTGCTGCTGGTCGGCATGGTCATGAAGAACGCGATCATGATGATCGATTTCGCGCTGGAGCTGGAGCGTGACCACAGCCTGGACGGTACCGAGGCGATCAAGCGCGCCTGCGAGCAGCGCTTCCGGCCGATCCTGATGACCACGCTGGCCGCATTGCTGGGCGCCGTTCCGCTGGCGTTCGGCAGCGGCATGGGCGCGGAGCTGCGCCACCCGCTGGGCCTGGCCATCATCGGTGGGCTGATCGTGAGCCAGTTGCTGACACTGTTCTCCACGCCGGTGATCTACCTGTTGCTGCGTCCGGCCGAGCAGGCCCTGGCCAAGCGGATCTAAGCCATGGCGATCGATCTGTCCGGTCCGTTCGTGCGTCGGCCGGTGGCCACCACTCTGATCGCCGTCGGCATCATGCTGCTGGGCCTGCTGGCCTTTCGCATGCTGCCGGTGGCTTCGCTGCCGCAGGTGGAATTCCCCACCATCGCCGTTACCGCCAACCTTCCCGGTGCCGATCCGGATACCGTCGCCAGTTCGTTGGCCACGCCACTGGAGCGCCAGTTCAGCGCCATCGCCGGGATCACCGACATGACGTCGGTCAGCTATAGCGGCTCGGTGCGCATCGTGATCCAGTTCGACCTGGCCCGCGACGTGGACGGCGCCGCACGCGACGTGCAGGCCGCCATCAACGCCGCGATGAGCCGCCTGCCCAGCGACATGGACGGCGTGCCGACCTATCGCAAGGTCAACCCCGCCGAAGCGCCAATCATGGCGCTGGCGCTGACCTCGCAGACCGATGACAGTGCCGCGCTGTACGACGCAGCATCCACGTTGCTGCAGCAGAAGCTGCTTCAGACCGAAGGCGTGGGCGATGTGCAGGTCGGTGGCGGCGCGCTGCCGGCCGTGCGTGTGGAGCTGGACGGGCAGCGGCTGAGCCAGTACGGGATCGGTCTGGACCAGATCCGGCAGTTGCTGAACGGTGCCAATGCGCGTCGCGCCAAGGGATCGGTGCAGGTCGGCGACGCCGAGTACGCGCTGGCCGCCAACGACGATCTGCTGCAGGCGGCCGCCTACCGGGACCTGGTGGTGCGCGACAACGCCGGCGCGGTGGTCCGGCTGTCCGACCTGGGCTCGGTCACCGATTCGACGCAGAACGTCCGCAGCTTCGGCTTGATGAACGGGCGGCCGGGCGTGGCACTGATCATCAGCAAGCGCCCCGGCGCCAACGTGGTCGAGACCGTGGACCGGGTCCGCGCGCAGCTGCCGGAATTGCAGGCCGCCGTGCCCGCCACCATGAAGCTGGACGTGATGCTGGACCGGACCCAGACCATCCGCGCCTCGCTGCACGAGGTGGAGCTGACGCTGGTGGTGTCGATCCTGCTGGTGATCGCGGTGACAGCGGTCTTCTTCCGCGACTGGCGCGCCACCCTGGTGCCGGCGGTCGCGGTGCCGCTGTCGCTGCTGGGTACCTTCGCAGTGATGTGGGCGCTGGGCTACAGCATGAACATCCTCTCGCTGATGGCGCTGATCGTCGCGGCCGGATTCGTTGTGGACGACGCCATCGTGGTGGTGGAGAACATCATGCGCCACCAGCAGATGGGCAAGAGCCGCGTGCAGGCGGCGCTGGACGGCGCGCGCGAGGTTGGTTTCACCGTGTTCTCAATCAGCGTCTCGCTGGTGGCGGTGTTCATTCCGCTGCTGCTGATGTCTGGCCTGGTCGGACGCCTCTTCCGCGAGTTCTCGGTCACGCTTGCGGCCGCGGTGCTGGTATCGATGGTCATCTCGCTCACCGTCACCCCGATGATGAGCCGCATGCTGTTGCGTCCGGCGGACGACGCGCGGCACCCCGATGGGCAGGGCGCTTCCCCCGATGGCTTCTATGGACGCACACTGCGCTGGACGCTGCAGCGCCCGCGGCTGATGGCCTGGGCTACCGCTGCGGTCGTCGGCCTGGGACTGGTCGTGTTCGCGGTCATGCCCAAGGGCTTCTTCCCGCAGCAGGACACGGGCTTGCTGCTGGGCCAGGTCTATGGGCCGCAGAACATCTCCTTCGGGCAGATGCGCGATCGCTTCAGCGAAGTGGTACGCATGTTGCGCGGCAATCCGTCCGTCGACCAGGTGATCGGCGTCCTCGGGGCTACCGGCAGCAGCGCCTCCAACGCCGGCGCGCTCTACGTCACGCTCAAGCCGCTGCACGATCCGCGCCAGGACAGCGCGGATGTGGTCATCGACCAGTTGCGCAAGACCTTCGCCAATGAGGCCGGCGTGCAAGTGACGCTGCAGGCCGTGCAGGACATCGGCGTCGGCGGGCGGCAGTCGGCCGGGCAATATCAGTTCACCTTGTCGGCCGACAACCGCGCGGCCCTGGATGTGGCCGCTGCGCGGGTCGAACAGGCCATGCGCAAGGTTTCGTTAATCACCGACGTCAGCTCCGACCTGATGGACGGCAGCGTCGAGGCGCAGATCGAGATCGACCGGCCCGCTGCCGCGCGGCTCGGCGTATCGGCGCAGGCCATCGATCAGGCGCTCTACGATAGCTTCGGCCAGCGCCTAGTTTCCACGATCTACCGGGAAATGAACCAGTACCACGTGGTCATGGGGCTGGACCCGTCGCAGGCTGGCAACCCCGCGACGCTGGACCAGATCTACGTCACGCCTGGTCACGGCAGCGAGCTGGTGCCACTGTCGGCAATAGCGCGCTGGAGCGTGCAGAAGACCAGCCTGTCACAGTCCCACCAAGGCCAATTCCCCGCCGTCACGCTGTCCTACAACCTCAGTCCCGGCGCTTCGCTGGGACCGGCGCAACGCGCGATACGGCAGGCGGTCGATGCGCTGCACCTGGACCCAGGCATCGCCGCGGCGCCTGCAGGCAATGCCAAGGCCTTCGCCGACACGGTCAAGACGATGCCGTTGCTGATTGTCACCGCGCTGCTGGCCGTATACATCGTGCTGGGCATGCTCTACGAGAGCCTGCGTCATCCGCTGACCATCCTCTCCACCTTGCCCTCTGCCGGCATCGGTGCGCTGATCGCGCTGGCGGCGGGGGGCTTCGAGTTCAGCATCATCGCGCTGATCGGCGTGATCCTGCTGATCGGCATCGTCAAGAAGAACGCGATCTTGATGATCGATTTCGCATTGCAGGTCGAGCGCGCCGAGGGACTGTCTCCGCAGGAGGCGATCCTGCGTGCCAGTCTGGTGCGGCTCCGCCCCATCATGATGACCACGCTTGCGGCAATCCTGGGAGCAGTCCCCCTGGTCATCGGTTCCGGCTACGGCTCCGAGTTCCGGCAACCACTGGGCGTGGCGATCATCGGCGGGCTGATGCTCAGCCAGGTGCTGACGCTCTATTCGACACCGGCGATCTATGTGCTCATGGATCGATTCGGCACCCTCCACCGCAGGACCCCACCATGACACGCATTTCCCGATCTCGCAGGCGCCTGCTCGCCAGCGCGCTACTGCCTCTGGCGCTGGCGGCCTGCACCGTGGGCCACGACTATGTCCGGCCCGACCTGCCCGTCCCCGAACGGTTCGAGGAGGGCGGCATGGTGTGGACGCGTGCCGACCCGGAACCGACTGAATGGTACGGCGAGGCCTGGTGGCAGGCCTGGCACGATCCCGACCTCAATGAGCTGCAAGAGCGCGCGCAACAGGCCAACCTGTCCATTGCGGCAGCGGACGCCGCGTGGCGCCAGGCTCAGGCGGCAATCGGCGAGGTCCGTGCGGCCGGGAGGCCGCAGGTCGGCATGGGCGTTTCGCAAAGCCGCAGCGAGAACACGGCGGCTGCGCAGGGGCTGGGCGAGGGACAGGTGCGCCAGCAAGCTACTGCACAGGGTACCGTGAGCTGGGAGCTGGACCTGTGGGGAGCCGTGCGCAGGCGCGCCGAAGCCCAAAGTGCGCAGGCCGAGGCCTCGGCGCAGGATCTGCATGCGCAACGGCTGAGCATCGCCGCGACCGTGGCCAGCACCTATCTGTCGTTGCGCCAGACCGAAGTGCAGATGGCGCTACTGGAGAATCAGGTCGATGCCAACGGCCGACTGCTGGAGATGACCGAACGGGCGAATGAGCTTGGCACCGCCTCGCCCAACGACGTGGTGGAGACGCGCAACGCACTGGACAGCAGCATCATGGGACTGGAAGCGGCCTCGGCCACGCGCGCCCGGTGCCTGCATGCGCTGGCCGCGCTCACCGGGCAGGCACCGTCATCGTTCGTGCTGGCTCCCAGGCCCGAATACGGGTTCGAGGCACCGGCGCCCCCGGCGGTGATGCCGGCCGAACTGCTGCGGCGCCGCCCCGACGTGATGGCGGCCGAGGCACGGGTCAAGGCTGCCAATGCGCAGGTGGGAGCCGCGCAGGCCGCGTATTTCCCGAGCCTGGGGTTGTCGGCCAACGGTGGCTATGTCGGCGGCAGCGTCGACGATCTGCTCGATGCGCCGCTGCGAACCTGGTCGCTCGGCGCGCAACTGCTGGGCACGGTGTTCGACGGTGGTGCGCGTCGATCGCAAACGGCGCAGGCGCGCGCCGGCTACGAGGCTACCGTTGCCCAGTACCGTCAGAGCGTGCTGGGCGCACTACAGGAAACCGAGGATGCGCTGTCGGACTATGGTTATCAGCAACGCCAGGCCGCATACGCGGCGCGTGCGACCTTCGACCGCCAGGAAGTCTGGCAGCGCAAGCAACGCGAGCAGATGCTGGGCACGGCGAGCGAGCGCGACGTGCTGGTGGAGACGTTGAGCATGCTCGATGCGCAACAGACCGCGCTGAGCGCGCAAGGCGCATTGGCCCAGGATGCGGTGGCGCTTTTCAAGGCGGTTGGTGGCGGCTGGCAGGAGTAGCAAAGTAGTCGAGGGATTTTCCAGCAACGCCCGCCGATCGGCATCTTCGGCGACCTGGACTCGACGGTTCGAGTGCTAAACCAGCAACCCATCCATCGGGCGCACCTTGCCGCTATCCGGGAACACCGCCGTGTCCAGTGTTCTCATGTCCAGCCGCAGGTGCCCGGCAAGCACGCCCTTGAACAAGGCCCTCATGTCCGTCGTCACGCGCACGTCCCGACCTTCGTTGAGATCGCCCGGAGCCAGTCCAGGCCACTGCCCGGCAATATGCCCCCCGCGAACCGCCCCGCCGGCCAGCAAGGCCAGCCCTCCCGTTCCATGGTCGGTCCCCCCGCTGCCGTTGACTTTGGCGGTCCGGCCAAACTCGCTCACCACGACCACCACCGTGCGGTCCCAGATCGGCTGCGCGGCCTCGTGGAAGGCCCGCAGTCCCACGTCGAGCTCGGACAGCTTGTTCTTCAGGATCGCGGCTTCGTTGGCGTGGGTGTCCCAGCCGGAATCCTCCACGAACCCGATTCGCGGTCCGTCGGCCTTGGCCATGAAGCGCCCCGCCGCCGTGGTGGCGGCCACCATGCGCGCTGCGCGGCCGCCCACGCCGGCGACTGTTCCCTGGGTGGCCATTGCCCGGGAAAAACTGGCGGATAGCGCCGCGTCATGCGAATAGAGGGGCTCGAGCCGCTGCAACAGGATCGGATTGACGTCCTCCGGCAGGGGCGGCGACCAGGTCGCGGCGTCCCCCGGGCCACGCATGATCAGCGGCATCACGCTGCCGATGGCCAATGCCTCGCCATCGGCCATTGCGCCGGCACAGCGGTTGAGCCAGCCGGTCCCGGCGCCACTGGGGCGACCGGTGCCATTCTCCAGGCAGTTCTGGGCGTCGAAATGCGAACGCTCCTGATACGGAGGGGCCACCGCCACCACCGGCAGCAGCTGCTTGCGCCGATAAAGATCGTGCGCGAAGGACAGCGACGGATGCAGCGCGAAGCTGCCATCCAGCGCCGGTGCATCGTCGGGAACCAGGCTGCCGCGCAGGCTGCGGTATTGGGGATCGTCGCGGGGAATCAGCGTATGCAGTCCATCCAGTCCTCCGCGCAAAAGCACGACCAGCAGCCGGGTATCGCCCGCTGTCCGGGCCTGGCCCTGCCACGGCCACAGGGTCAACGTGGTCACCGCGCCGGCAGCGCCCAGGAACATGCGTCGGGTCAGCGTCATGGTCAGATCCTCCACTGGAAGGCGGGGCTGGCGAACAGGAGGGCGAGGCCGTCACGCGGCGACTCGGCCCGGCGCAGGGCGGACCGCGTTTCTTCGTCCAGCGTGTCGGCGAAGATGGCGCGGGCGGTACCTTCCGGATCGAGCCGATCCTCCGGTACGGCCTCGGCCAGCGCCTGCGCACTCTGGATCCGCTTCCAGAGCGCATCCGGACCGTTCCACTGTGCGGCCTCGTCGGCGAAGCCGGCGGGCGAGCGCGGGGTGAACGGCGGTTGTCCCATCCTGTCCAGCAAGGTGTACAGGGCCTGCGGGCGGGAGCTGTCCAGCACGCCGCCGGCGCGCACAGCCGACAGCAGATAGTCGTCGGGCGTCTTGAACTTGCGTGCCGACTCGCCCCAGGCGGCCGGATGGCGGATCAACGCGGCATATACCTGCGCCAGGTCGCCGCCGGAAGCGAGCCAGGTTCTTGCCATCGCCTCCACCAGCGCCTGCGGCGGCTCGTCGCTGACCAGGTGGCGGGCGATCTTCCACGACACGTGCCGTGCGGTGGCGGGATGGACCGCAAGATCGGCCAGGACGGCCTGGCCCTGCGCCAGTCCGTCCTCGGCGTAGCGCTTGCCCATCACCACGCGCGATCCGCCTTCATGGGCGTTGGCGCGGAACATGAAGGCACGCACCGGCGCGCCGCGCTCGAAGTCCTGCGGCGCCGGCACGCTCCATCCGGTGATGGCCTTGGCCAGCTCGGTCACGTCCGCCTGCGAATACCCGCCTTGCACCCCCAGCGTGTGCAGTTCGAGGATCTCGCGGGCCAGGTTCTCGTTGAGCCCGAGTTCCCGCTCCGGATTCCGCCGATGTGCGCGGACTGCCAGTTTCGAGTCCGCCCCGGCCGATCGCGTGTTGTCCAGGAATCGCAGCATCGCCGGATGGGTTTCCGCCGCCAGCAGCATGTCGGCGAATCGCCCCAGCACGTGCGGGCGGATCGCTTCGCGCTCCATCGGCGCGGCATAGGGCGCCGCCACGCGCTTGTCCACGGACACGGCGAAATGGTTCGACCAGAACCGCACCATGCGCTCCATGAAGCTGGTTGGGCTGGCCACGGCAACCTGGTGGCGCAGCAGCAGTTCGCGCAATTGCGCCTGTCGCTGGCGCCTGGCCAGCGGCATCGCGCTCCCGGCCGTGCCGCGCTGCCTGGATTCGCGCCGGGCTTGCTGCAGGGCGATGTCCTGGCGCAGGTATTCCAGGCTGTCGGGCAATCCGGCCAACGCCGGCTCCGAAGCCGGCATGCGCAACTGCGCCAGGACCCATTCCTGCGGGTCGGTGATCGAATCGATCTCGCCGGGCCGGGCGCCCAGGCCAAAGCGATTGGCCGCGCTGACGGCGTGCTGACGGTTCATGCGTGACGACCTTCAGTGCTCATGTGATGAGACATCGTTCGAGGTGGCGTCCGACAAGCGGGTCCGGGACGCACGTTCAACGGCAACGGTCGAACCGATCCGGCGATGCCCCCGGCCCGCCGCGCCAGCCCGGCGGGTTTTCCCAGTTGGTGCCCCGGCCACCGGCCGGACCTGGCGGGTTGTTGTCGATATCCATCCAGCAGCGGCGGCCCTGGTTCCACAAGCCGTATCGCGGATGCCAATAGCCCCAGCGCGGGCTGTAGTAATAACCGCCGCTGACGAGCTTGAACTCGTAACGCACGCCGTCGCGCCGGTAGAAACGCTGGTTGGGCGAAGCGCCCGGACCGCCACGCCAGCCCGGCGGGTTTTCCCAGTTGGTGCCGGGGCCGCCGGCGGGGCCGGGCGGATTGTTGTCCCAATCCCGGTGCTGGGCGGCAGCACAGCCGGTAACGGCCAGTGTGGAGAGCAGCATCGGGGCGATCCAGCGAATGACAGTGTGCATTGCATGCTCCTTCTTGCTCGATGTGGAAGACACGCCAGGGACAACGCCTTGCTGGATGCCGCGCTGACGTGTCAAGTGATCACATTTGGGTAACAGCCAGCTACGTGATCGCCCCAGTCAGACGACCGGGGCGCCGCGCGTCTGGCTATCAAGGCCGCTTGATGCCATAGCCATGGGCCTGGCCTTTGCCTCGTACGGCGGCCTTGCCCTTGACGGAACCATCTCCGATGGCCACGCCCCGTCCGGCCACCGAACCGGTGCCCGATTTGCGGTGGATCCGGCCATCTTCGCCCCGGTAATACACCGTCCCCGTTCCGCTGGCCTGACCTTTGCCGATGGCCGCCCCTGTTCCCGTGGCCGTGCCGCTTCCGATGGCACCGCTGACAGGGGTGTTCCCATGCGTGGGCCGGACGGCGCCATCCCCTTCGACCCGCCCATGGCCGGCGACCAGTGCCTTTCCGTCCACCTCGCCTGCGCCCACCGCGACGCCACGGCCATCCACGGTTCCGGTACCCGATTTGCGATGGATAAGTCCATCTTCGCCGCGGTAGTAGACCGTGCCGGTCCCGCTGGCCTCCCCTTGGCCGACAGCGAGGCCTTGTCCATTCGCCGAGCCTTGGCCTGCCGCCATCCCGTTGCCGCTGACGCCGGTATCCTGGGCGGCCCACGCCGGTGGAACGGCCAAAACCAGCATCAGGATCACCGTATTCTGCTTCTTCATCGTCGTATCTCCATGACTGTCCCGGATCGGACACCGCCAGTCTCGAGAGCGATATCGGAAGGAATCCGGAAAGCCGGCTGGATGCGCTGCGGCCGGTTGGTTTAGGTTTAGCCGGCACCGCAGAGGCACCCCATGCAGCAGAGCCCCCGCATCCTGGTCGTCGACGACGAACCCAACCTGCGCCGCGCCGTGGAAGTCGCACTGCGCTTGCGCGGGTTCGAGGTCGACACGGCCGCCAACGGTCGGGAGGCGTTGGCGCGCATCGCACAGCGCCGCCCGGACGCCATCGTGCTGGACCTGGCCATGCCCGACATCGATGGCCTGGCGCTTCTCCCGCTCATCCGCAAACGCACACAGGTGCCGGTCCTGATGCTCACGGCAAGCACCGAACTGGGGGACAAGATCGTGGCGCTGGAGGGCGGGGCCGACGATTACCTCACCAAGCCCTTTGCCATGGACGAACTCAAGGCGCGGCTGGTGGCGCACCTTCGGCGCGGAGCGGGATCGAGCGACCTGCTGGCGTATGCGGATCTGCGTGTCGATCCACTCAGGCGCCGCGCATGGAAGTCGGATTCGCCATTGGCCCTGTCCGCGCGTGAGTTCGATCTGCTGGTCGGCCTGATGCGCGAGCAGGGGCGGGTCTTCCGCAAGAGCCAGTTGCTGGAGTCGGTCTGGGGAGTGGACGCCGAAGTCGGTACGGAAACGGTGGATCGATTCGTGTCCTTGCTGCGTGCGAAGCTGGAGGCCGATGGAAGCCCGCGTCTGGTCCAGACCGTGCGCGGCGTGGGCTACACACTGCGCATCGAGGAGAAAATCGGATGAAGCGCTCCACGCGAACGGCTTGGATTTCGGCCGCGGTGTGCTGCGTGCTGGCGTTGGCGATCCTGCTGATGGCCTTGCTGGTCTATCCGCGCGTGGGTCCGGGCGTGCTGAAGCGCTATTGGGCAGTGTCGGCCATCAGCCTGGTGCTGTCGGCGCTGGTCGGATACCTGATCGCGCAACTGGCCCAGGCCACGGTCGCACGCGACGCCCAGGCAAAGGAGTCAAGGTTGCGAAGCCATCTGGCCGAGGCCGGGCACGAGTTGCGAACGCCATTGGCGGTGATGTCCGCCTCGCTCGACAACCTGCGGCACGCCATCCGCCCTGGCGATACCAGCGCCTATACCCAGCTCGATGGCCTGCAGCAGGAGGTCAAAAGGATGAGCGCCCTGGTCGCCGACGTGTTGCTGCTGGCTCGGCTGGATGTCATGCGTCGCCCATCGAACGAATGGATCGCGCTCGTGCCGACGCTGGAAGAACTCGCGGCCGAGGTCAGGCAACTGGAACCGGATCGCGTGATCGCCGTACAGGCGGCTCCCGGACTTCGTGTTTGCATGGACCCGACCATGCTGCGCGAGATCATCCGCAACCTGCTGGACAATGCGCGCAAGTACGCTCCCGGATCGCCCATCGACCTGCGGGCGACCGCAGACAACGGCATGGTCCTGATCCAGGTCGGCGACCACGGCCCCGGCATGGACGAGGAAGACCGCATCCTGGCCTTCGAGCGCCACTACCGCGGCAGTACGTCGGTCGGGAAACCGGGCAGCGGGCTCGGGCTGGCCATCGTCCAGGCGGCGGTGTCGAAGCACGGCGGCTCGGTTGATCTGGACAGCCAGCCGGGCCGAGGCACTTACGTCCGTGTTCGCGTCCCCATGAATCAATGAAATTCATCCTGCAGGCTTGCCCGCCCACCCTTCATAACTCCAATGACAGATTCAACTCGAAAGCCGGGCGCAGCTAGGACGGAAGCGCAATGGTTCAGGGTCACGCCGCGGCACTATTTACGCCAGCCTGTGACCCAATTACCTACCTGATGCGAGTACCGTCGATCGCCAGAAGGTCTGGCAGGGCAAGGAGCGCGGACAGGTATTGGGAATAGTGAGCGAACGAGACCCGCCGATAGAGAAGTCGAGCATACCGCGCTCACAGGTGCATTGGCCGCAGGATGCGGTGGCGCTTTTCAAGGCGGTTGGTGGGGCTTTGCTTATGAGCAACAGTTCTATCCGATGCCAGGCCAGCGCTGAGGCCCAAACTCCCAGGACACCCCGCCACCGCGCACCGTCGCGGCGAGTTGCTGCCCCAGCCGCTGTTCGATCACCGGCCGCCACGGTACCAGGCTGAACCCCATGCCATCATCGAGCATCGCGTAGCGACCGCTGGCGAGCATGACCGAGCGACGGTAGATGCCGGCCACGCGCTGACCGTCGGCGATGGGCCTATGCTCCAGTCCGGTGTCGGCGGCAATGTCTTTCGTGGCTTGCGCCAATTCCCGATTGCGCAGCGTAGCCAACAGATTCCGGGTGAGGATCACGCGCTGGCCGCGCTTCTCGGCCAGCCCCCGTTCGGCCAGGAAGTCGGCACGCTGCTGCATCGCCTGCTTGGCCTCGCCACCAAAGCCCAGGTCGCCCAAGCCTCGGCCGCCGTTAATCAACTGCTGATCCAGCCAAGTGGCGCCGATGACGCGGGCCTGCCGCTCGATGGGTAGGTGCGATTTCAGCTCCACCGCCACACCGCCCAGGCGCTGCGCGTCGTAGCGGCGGCCACGCTCGGCCAGGTCGTCCGGCACCTTCCATAGCCCGTCGGCCACGCGCTCCACGATGCCGGCCCGGCGCAGGGCTTCCAGTCGGCGGACATGGGCCGCAACGACTTCCTGCGGGTCACGACCGGGCTTGGCTCGGCCTTGCTCAATCGCCAGGTGATGATCGGTGCGATACAGCCCATCGCTCGCCAGCGCGGCGATGTTCCTGTCGGCGGCGCGCACGTCGGCCGATCCCTTCACCTCCACCACGGCGCCGGTCGGATAGTTCGCCAGCTCGTCGCGGGCGTTCAGCGCGACGTAGTGGGCCTTGCCGTCCACGCCGTCGATGACCAGATAGCCGCGGTCGTGCAGTTCGTCGGCCAGCCCCTTGGCTGCTACGCGGCCGAAGATGGTGCGGCCGTCATCGCCCGGCTCGAACACCGCCAGCTCGCGCGGCTGTCCGCTCATGGCGCGCTGCATCGTGCGGATGATGTCGCCACGCTCGCCCAGGGCGCGCAAGGTCTTCTCGGCATCGGTATGGATGGCCCAGGAGCCCGGCTGCGCCTCGTCGGCCAAGCCCAGGCGCTGCAAGCGCTGCAGGCGGCCGATCAGCAGCAGGCGCTGGCGCTGCAAGCGGGGTTCGTTGAGCCGTTCGACATGCACCAGGCCATCGTCGCTGGCCTCGCGCTTCAAGGTGCGATCCAGGCTCGTCCACCGCTCCTGTTCCACCTCGCGCCCCAAGGTCTGCTGGATCTCCAGCTCGGTGCGCGGCCCCAGCCATTCGGTCGCCAGCTCGGCGGCGCGGTGGCGGAAGCCATCGGCGATGTAGTCGCCCGCGATGATGAGGTCTTTGCCGGTGTCGTCGCGCCCGCGCACGATCAGGTGGGTGTGCGGGTTGTCGGTGTTCCAGTGATCGACCGCCACCCAATCCAGCCGCGTGCCCAGGTCGGCTTCCATGCGATCCACCAGATGCCGGGTGTAGGTGCGCAGGTCGTCCAGTTCGGCCCCGTCCTCCGGCGAGACGATGAAGCGGAAATGGTGGCGGTCATCGGCGCAGCGTTCCTTGAAGGCATCGAGGTCAGCTTCGTCGGCCTGTGGCCCGTAGGCCCGGCCCGGTTCGCCATCGCGACCCGCGCCGTCGCGCTCGATGTAGCGCAGGTGCTTGGCGAGCGACTGTGGGCTGGCCCGTTGGTGATTGACCAGCAAGGTTTTGATGGTCACGCGCCGCGACATGGGCGTCAGCTTCGCGCCGGCGAAGCGCGCCGCCGTATGGCCGCGCCCCAGGCGTGAGCCGGGACGCTGGCCGGTGGCAGCCGCCCCAGGACGGCGCACCGCCGACTTGCCGCTGCTGGCTTTTCCGGCCTGCTTGAGCACCTTGGAAACGAAGCTCTGCCCCTGGCCCTTACCCCGGTTCTTCGGGGCGCTGGGGCGCACGCGGAAATCGTCGTCGCGGCGGTCGGTCATCGCCGTTCTCCCTGCAAGCTCCGGCGTGTCCGGTCGTGCGAAGCACGCGGACATGCCTGCATTGGCGCGGGCCTCACGCCCCACGCGGCACGGCGGCGAAGCCGCTGCGTGCCGCGCCACCCCCATGTGCAGACAGGCTTTCGACGCGGCCCGGTGCCGCGTCCTTTTGTCTTGCCTTCCGCCGTTGCCCCGCGCTGTCGCTCCGGGCGTCGGCGGCCCGGTAGCGCAGCTGCACACGCAGCCCGCGCACCGGCGAACGCGCCGATGGCCGCAGGCCGGGCGCGTTTGAGGCAAGACGCCTGCACGTTGGACGGCTGCGCCATATGTTGCGCGAGGCGCGGCGCGAATGCGGCCGCGCTGCATGCGCGACGACACGGCAGCAGCCACTGGAACGACATGCCCGATGGCACGATGAGAGGCACGGCAACGTGCAGTGAATCGGCGGCCATCATGGGCGTGTCTCCAGCCAGACCGGATGCGCGACGCCGATCACGGCGGATGCGCTGACCGGGCCGAAATAGCGGCTGTCGAACGACGCCGGATTGGTCACGCTCAACAGGAACAGCTCGCCCGGTTCGAGGCGGCGGCAAAGCTGCAAGGATGGCAGCGGCCGGCCCCGCCGGTCGGCAGGCAGCGCGGCGGCCGCAGGCACACCGTCGATGCGTACCTGCCCGGCGACGATGCAAACGTGTTGCGGTGCGACTGCGCCCACACGTTTGAGCAGCGGAACGCGCGTCGGTAGGTAGCCGCGCTGCGCAGCCAGCATGGCTGCCCTGTCGGGCAGCGGCACCAGCACGATGCTGTCCACGGACAGCGGACGTGGCAGCGAGGCGGTGCGCGGGTCGAACGGTTCGATGCGATACCAACCAACCGCCACGCTGTCGGACGGGTTGTAGGTCAGACGCGGCAGCGGCGACACGAAAGCCGCCCAGGCCAGCGCAGCGAGGCCGACGGCAGCAAAGCCCGCCAGCACGATGCGAGCGCGTCGGCGCGAGCGAGGATGCGGCGCGGCTTCGTGCGTGCATGTGGTGTTGAATTGGGTCGTCATGGCAGCGCCCTTCCAGCCAGCCAGGCGGCGTGCCGCTCGGCGGTGTATTCGGGCAGCGCCAGGCGGGCCGCCAGACGGTTGCCCAGCGTGCGCCAGTACGCGGGCGACACGTCGATGGCGGCGATGCCTTGCCCTTCGATGCCGTTGATGCGTTCCAGCACGGCACGCACCGCGTTTTCGCCTTCGGCGTGCAGCAGCAGGCGTGCGCCTGGTCGCACGCCGGGAATGCGCTGCATGTCGTCCAGCGGCGTGGCGGCTTGCATCACCATGAGCTGCCAGCGGATCGTGCCGTAGTCGTTTGCTTCCCAGCGCACGCGGCAGAACATTGCACGCGGCAGGAACACCGCGCAGCGCCGCCAGCGGTCGAGCCGCAGCGTGCGCGCCGGTTCGCCGAAACGCAGGTAGAGCTTGAAGCGCGGTTCGATGTAGGCGAGCGATACGCGGGTCAGTGGCACAGTAGCCGGTGCAAGCGTCGCCGCGTGAGCGGCAGGCGAAGCGGATGCGTTCATGGCGTGTTCTCCCTGCGGTGTTCTGGAAACTCGCGCTCCAGCAGTCCGCGCAGCAGTTCGGCCACGGTCACGCCCTGGCCGAAAGCGGCGATCTTGATGCACGCGCGCAGCGCAGGCGTCACGTCGAGGGTCAAGCGTGCGGTGTAGATGTCGCCCTTGTTGAGTGCATCGGCGTCGCCCTCGCGAATCCACGCCTCGGCGTGCGGATTCGCGGGCGGACGTGCGCCGATGCCGACGCGCTTGCTGCGCGGGCTGCTCATGTCGGCCACCGCAGCAGTTCATCGGCGAGCTCGGCGATCTCGCGTGCGGCGGCGCTGTCGGGCGCCGTCTCGCGGGCGAGCCGGCCAGCGGCCACGCTGTCGGCGAAGACGATGCGCTGGCGCACTTCGCTGCGCAGCGCCGGCAGCGGCTGTTCGGCCAGCGATTGCCGTGCTTCCCTGCCGATGATGGTGGTGCTGACGCGCCGATTGATGACGAAGGCCGCGCGCAGCGCAGGCCGGAACACCTGTGCCTCGCGGATCAGCGCCACCATCTCGGCGCTGGCCCACAGGTCATATGGGCTGGGCTGCACGGGAATCAGCACGCGCTCGGCCGCCAGAAGTGCAGAACGCGCCAACGCGGCGATGCGCGGCGGGCCGTCGATGATGACGTGATCGGCGCGGCGGGCTAGCTCCGGCGCTTCCTGATGCAGCGTCTCGCGGGCAAGGCCTACGGCGCTGAACAGGCGCGGCAAGCCCTGCTGACTTCTGCGCTGCGTCCAGTCCAGGGAGGAACCCTGCGGGTCGGCATCCAGCAGGATGACCGACTGGCCGCGCAGCGCCAGTTCGCCCGCGATGTGGGTGGCGAGCGTGGTTTTGCCGACGCCCCCTTTCTGGTTGAGAAACGCGAAGATCATGGCACAGCCCTCCCTGCTGGAAAGCCGGCCTGGCCGTGCCGTTTCGTGGTTGTCCACCGAAACGGCGCGCTTCTACTAAAAGTTAGAGATTTATAGTTAGGTAAGTTAGAGGGGACGCAAACCCGCGCCGTTACTGGCTTTGCGGCGTTTTCGTACTCCTGATAGCACGAGGGTCGTACTCCCGATAGCACGATACCCTGTACTCCTGATAGCACGAGGCCATTCACAGGTTTTCCCGCAGTTATCCCCGTGCCGTGGACAGCACGGGCCGGAAGGTCAGCAGTTCCAGCCTTTCGCCCGGCATCGGCTCGATGCCCAGGACGTAGCCGGGCAGCGACTGCCGCGCGACCAGCACGCGCAGGTCGTAGGCGAAGTCCGAGAAGCGCGCTGCGCTGCCGGACTTGCGGTGCAGGTGCCGGAAGTCGAATTGCCAGCCGTGTTCCTGCCGCCCGCCGTGCTTGCGCACCAGGCGGTACAGCCAGCGTTCGATGCCGCCCTTTAAGCGGAAATAGGCCGGGTCGATGGTCAGCACCAGAGCGGCATCGAGCACGCCGGCATAGAACCAGTCGGGCAGGATCAGCTCGATGCCCAGCGGCGTGCCGCTGGCGTCGGCCAGCTCGCGCCATTCGTTCACCCACGAAAAGCGGTGCAGGCGTCGCCCGGTGGTTTCGCGGATGGAAGTCGCCACGCTGGTCGATTGCAGCCGGTCGAGCGCGGCTTTCAGGCGCTGGTAGTCGTTGAGGGACGTGCCGCGCCCGATGAAGCGCAGGATTTCGTATGGGGTGGCGTGTATCCAGCGCGACGGGCGAATGCCTGCGTCGCGCGCTTCCACGATCTGCGAGGCCGCCCAAATCAAAATGTCGGCGTCCCATATCGTGGCGATGCCATGCTCGGCCGTGCCTTCCACGCGGATGGTGATGTTCCCGCTGCGGAAGTCGATCGGCGCCGTACGCCGCGACTTCGCCAGCGAGAAGAACGGAAAGGCCATCAAGTCCTGGCTGTCGCGCGGCGCCATGCCGTCGCCCGGCAGCGCGCGGAACAGGTCGAGCTGTTCCCGCTGCTGCGATCGCTGCCCCGATGGCAGCGATGGGCTGGACATGACGATGGCCACCGGCGAGCCGACGATCAGCGGCCATCGCGATAGTCGCCTGCATGGCGCTCGGCGTATTCTGGGTCGGACGTGGCCTCGTAGCTGCGCTGGTCGGCCCAGGCATCGAGGTCGGCCACCGCGTACATGACGCGGCGGCCGAACTTGCGAAACTTTGGCCCGCCGCCGATCACGCGCTGTTTCTCCAGCGTGCGCGGCGACAGGCGCAGGTATTCGGCGGCTTCGTCGTTGGTCAGGTAGCGTTGGGGCTGCACGGGCGCAGCGACAGCAGCGGCGGCAGGCCGCAAGGGAGCGGGTCGCATGGGATGTACCTCCATCAAGCCCGGCCGCACCACGCGGCCGGATAGAGGCACTTTCAAGAAAGCAAGGCTTCCTGCTCAGGGACGTTTTGCAGGGGATGCAGAACGTCCCTCCCTGAGCGGCGGAAGCTGTGCAAGGCGACGATAGCCGCCGCGCATCAGTGCATCGCCCCGCCGTACCAGCCGGCGAACGCGGGCGCGCAAGGCGCTGTCGGCGTACCAGTCGTCGGCGACGGCATCGACGCCGAACAGCCCTTCGGCCACGTCGCGCAGAGACGCGCCCGCGAGGGTGCCGTCGAGCGCCTGGAGCGTGTTCAACTCCAGCAACGCAGCGGGTGCCGGCCGCGACCGCGCCGTTCCCGCTGGCGCTGCATCGCCAGCGGCGGCCAGCTTGTCCAGTTCGGCCGCCAGCGCCTGATAGCGTCCGCAGGATGCGGCACAGGCGCGGATGCCATAGGCGTAGGCCATGCCATCGCTCAGGTCGGGTGCCAGCGCGAAGCGCAGGCAGCAGCCCGGCCAACATGTCAGCAGCACCAGGCGCTTGCCATCGTGGATCAGATGCTTCTGGCCGGGAATGCGCCAGAACGCGAAGGCCACCGCATCGGGTGGCGGGTCGGCATCCGGGTAGAGCTGCACCACCGCATCGTGATCGGGGAACCAGGCCGGATGCGCGTCGCGCGCATCCAGGGCGGGATCTTCCAGCAGGCGCAATCCCCAGCGCGCGGCGGCCTCTGGCCGGCGGCGCCGGCGCAGCCAGTCGCGGCGGTAGTCGGGGTGACGGCGCAGGTATTCCCACGCCAGCGCGGGGCCGTCGAGGTGCAGCGTGTAGAGATACGCGGCGGTCGGATACCAGTGTTCGGCGCTCGGGTCAGCCATGACGCGGCCTCCTGTCATTCAGCAGGAACGTCGCCACGGATTCCGCCGTGCGAGAGCTATCGAGTCGCCATCAAGTCGTCATCAAAATCGGGGTAGGCTGTAACTGCTGGTGTCAAGACTGATTCGCTACAAGGCATTGCGGAAATCGTCTCAATGCGACGGCTGCGCCGCCACAAGAATGGTGCGCAGCATGGAGCACCGTGCAGCAGCCCGCGCCAAAGATCATGACTGTTTGCAACAGAAGCGCACCGCTTCGGTGCAAGAGTGCGGATTCAGACCGCGCAGGTTTTGGGTAAGACTGAAATAGTCAGAATGCGCCGTCGTTGGCTGGGACTGCTCAGTCGGTGATCGAGCCGTTTTCCTCGGCCAGTCGCAGGTACTCCGACAGCAGCCGCACGGGCTGGAAGTAGCGATCGCGCATCACCGGCTGCTTGCGCGGCCCGACGATGGACGCCAGATCGGACAGCTTCACATGGCCCAGGCCGGGCATGCCTATTCCCAGGTCGATCAGCCCCCATGCCGTATCGCCATCGGCCGGGTCGAGCGCGGCCAGCAGCCAGGTGGCGTGCGCGTCAGGGGTGAACAGTCGCACCGCCGGCATCGGGTCGATGCTTCGGCCAGCGGCGCGTGCCGCGCCGACGGCAAGCAGTTGCGCCCGCTGTTCAGCGGTGACGAGCGGCTGAGTCATGGCCCGAATTCCCACGCATCCGAGGATGCACGGATACGATTTTCCACCGAAGCGCGGAACCGCCGAAGCGGATGCGTGCTTTGGCGGGAAAGCACGAAGGCGCAAGCCATCGAATCCGTACATGTACGGAAACGCAGAAGCGGAATTACGCAGGCCAGGAAAGACAAAGATGCGGTTCCCCGATTCTGTCGGAATCCGCCCACGCGGATTTCCGTAAAAGCACGAAAGCGGTTCGGCCAACAGGAATGAACACTTTAGATTGTAGCCCTATTGGGCGCAATGGGCTGTCATCTTGGTTTTTACGGGGAACCAAGTTGGTGACAGCGAAACACTCATTGGCGACGGCAATACGGACGGTCAGGAAGGCGCGCGGCATGAGCCAGGAAGCGTTCTCCGACGTGTCCAGCCGCACCTACATGAGTTCGCTGGAGCGCGACCTGAAAAGCCCGACCATGCACAAGCTGACCGAGCTGTGCGAGGTCATGGACGTGCATCCGCTCACGTTGCTGACGCTGGCCTATGCCGGCGATAGCACGCGCAAGGCCGATCAGCTTCTGGCGCAGGTGCGCCAGGAGCTTGAGGCGGTGTTGAAGGAACGCGACACGCCGTAGGCGGATGCGTGACGTGCTGCGCCAGCAGCACGGCGCCCCGCCGCAATGGGCGGGGCGCGGTGGGCAGCCGTCAGGCCGCCTTGGGCTTGTTGCGCGACCAGATCAGGTCGTGCGTGCCGTCCTCGTTCTCGATCAGGCGGGCATAGACCGTCGCCGGGAACGAAGGATCGTCGAGGGATACGGACACGTAGGGCCGCCCGGCTTCGCTGGTCTTCTTCCACGCCGCGCCGATGTCGCGGCCGGCCGCCTGAAGGCGGAAGTCGGGGGCGTTCTCGGTGTCGCCCTTGTCGTTGGGAATCAGCTTGACCTTGACGTTCAGGGTCAGGGTGCGGAGCTGGCCGGTGAAGCCGTCTTTCTCTGCGGTGAAGGTGCCGATGTTAGCCATGATGTTTCTCCTTTCGGGTTGAACAAGGTCGCGCCAGTGCGTCCTTGTTGTGAACCGGCCGGCGGGGGATGGGCGGGTCGCACCGCTTGCGGTCGCAACGCAGTGGAGAACCTGGAAGCGAAAAGAATTTGTCCCGCGAGGAATGCGCGCAGCGCAGGGGAAATTGTTTTCGCTGGAAGGTTGCGGCCATGAAGCCCAAGGCGCAGCCGTTGCCTCGCCAGGATTCACGACAAGCCAAGGACGCACAGGCCGCCCGCTCCCGAATGGAGCCGTGGTCGACTCGGCATCCCCGCGTGACGGCTTCACCGGCTTGCGCCCTGACGCGGGCAAGGCCAACCTCCGACGACGAGCGAGAACGCTCCTTGCCGCAGATTGCGACGACGTGGTTGAGGCGTGGCGTGGATGCTCCATAGCGAAGCCGGGGGGCGTGTCGGTAAACCGTCCTTCGTGACGTACAGGCGCGAACCGCCAGCGTCGAGGACGGCACGCTTTGGCACAACCTGCCGCAGCAAGCCGGGGCGTAGCCCCACAAGCCCCGCCCATTGCGGCGGGGCGCCATCGAAACCTTGCCCGCGCCAGCGGGCGCCGATCGCCGTACCGCGTGCAAGGCACTTGCACGTCCGCCACGTCGCCGCCTGGTCGAAGGCGGCGACGTGGCGATTTTGCTTTGGACGCTGGAACCGGGCGCGGCCACCGCCGCGCCCGGATTTTCGACCACCGGCCCCAAGGCGGAACGGCTTGGGGCCGGTGCGGCTCGTTATTCCTTGGTTTCGATAATCCACCACATGGCACGCGGCAAGGCGCGGCCCGTGATGGGATGCAAGTCGGTCAGGTCGGCGCAGGCTGTCCAGCCGGGGAGCGGACGGTAGCCGCGCACGTCGCCTTCGCCGTGCCAGCGGCGAGCGCGTACCGTGCCGGGCGCATAGATCGCCGCCATGCGCGGGCGGCTGGTGGTGGTGCGGTTCATGGGGGCTTCTCCTTCAAGCGAAGCGCCCCGGTCGAGTGCCGGGGCGCTTGCCTTCGGCGCGGGTCAAGCGGCCAGCGCCTCGGCGGGTTCATCCGCCATTGCCTCGGCATCCTCCGGGGCGTTCTGCGCCTGCGTTTCCTGCGGCGCAGCTTCCGGGCCTTCGGCCTTGAAGATGGCGGGCATCCAGCCCGTACCATCGGCCAGCCGTTCGGCTTCGCTGGCAATGTCGGCCTTCTTCAACTTTGCCAGCCGGACAGCGTGCGACGGTGCGAACTCGCCCACGGCTTCTAGAATCGCGGCCTTCGGCACATGCTGGAAATACCCGTCTGCGGTGGGCTGCCACCATGCGGCCATATCCAGCCCCACGGCCTGCGCCAGTTCCGCGCCCGGCTGGTGCGTCGTAGCGCGAGGCGTCACCACGTCCACCGTGGAAGCCACGCACACGGCCAGCAGTCGCACCAGTTCGCCTTGCTTCATCGCCAGCAGCGCGGCGAACAGTTCGGCGCTGTCCTGCGGCAGCGCTTCGCCCGCGACCTGCTGCAGTTCGCGCAGCGCCACGGCGGCAGGCGATTCCGGCCAGTCCGGGGCCATGCCTTCCAGCCGGTCTTGCACGGTGAGGCGCACGCCCAGCGGCAAGTCGTGGCCGTAGTGGCTGTCCTGCAAGACGGCCTGCACCATGCCATGCACCAGCGCGGCCAGCGCGATTTGCGGATGCCGGGCCACTTCGATTTGCAGCGCGGCGGTACGGTGCGCGCTCAACCGCTGCGCCAGCCGGTCGGACAGGCTCGCGGCCTTGGGCTGCTCGGCGTCCTCGCCTTCGTCGTCGTTCCCGGCGTCGCCTTCCACACCGCCGAAACCCTGCCGCAAGCGTTCCAGCGTGCGCAGCGCCTTGGCTTCGGCCTCGCGCAGCAGCCCGCGATGAATCACGGCTTCGCCCTGGCGGTCGAGGGTGACGATGGCACCGGCCACGGCGCGCACGTCCGGGGCGTAGCCCTGCAAGGCTTCCTCCACGGCTTGCAGTTCCCCGGCGACCTGTTCGCGGCGCGGTTCCAGCGCTTCGGTCTTGTCCTCGTCCTCGGCGTCGTAGGCTTCTTCCAGTTCGGCGTCGATCTTGTCGAGGCGGGTTTGCAGCGATGCGATGCGGCGTGCTTCGCGGGCGCTCGGTTCGCGGCGCTGCCGCGGTGCGTTCTGGAACGCCTGCCGCTCGGCGTAGCTCATGTGCGGCACGGCTTCGACCCATGCCCAACCCTCGGCGCGCACGTCCCCGGCCAGCGCATCCAGCTTGTCGCGCACCAGCGTTTCCAGCAGCACGGCGTCGGTCAGGTAGGTTCCGGCATCGCCTTCCGCGAACAGGTCGCGGCGGATGCCGCCGCCCGCCGCCGTGTAGGCGTCCAGCCCGGCGAAGCGCACCAGCGGGTGCGTGGCGTCGATTTCGCGTTCGGTCAGGCGTTCGCGCAGCGCGGACGCGCCACGCTGCCATTCGGGCGCACCGTAGAACGCGGCTTCCTGCGCGGCGTGGTCGTCGGTGATGGTCAGGGCCATCAACTGTTCCAGCGTGACGGCTGCGGCCCGGTAGTCGGCCAGCAGGCGCGACGAGACGTTGGCCAGCTTCAAGCGGCGCTGCACCACCAGCGGGGACACGCCGAAGTCGGCGGCAATGTCCTCGATGGGCCGGCCTTCCTTGACCAGCGCGGCGAACGCCTCGAACTGGTCGGCCGGGTGCATCTGCTCGCGCAGCAGGTTTTCCGCGAGGCTGACGGTACGGGCCGAAGCGTCGGGCACCAGCAGGCAAGGCACCTCAAAGTCGGCGGCAATGCGCTTCTTCTTCGCCAGCAGCTTCAACGCGGTCAGTCGGCGGTCGCCGGCCACCACTTCGTATTGCTCGCCATCGGCGGACAGGATGACGACGAGGTTTTGCAGCAGACCGATGCGGGCGATGCTCGCGGCCAGTTCGGGAATGGACAGGCGCGGGGTCTTGCGTGCATTGCGCTTGGAGCGGCGCGGCAGCAACTGCGAGAGCGGAACCAAAATCAGGTTCTTGGTCGGGTCGGCCACTTCCAGCGGCGCGGCGGTTTCGATGGCACGGGTTTCGATTTGGGTAACGGCGTTCATGGTGATAACTCCTTGCGGCTAGGGATGCAGCAGCGAGAGAAGCGGCAAGGGCTGCTGCCTGCCCCTGCCGCGTGGGGATTCAGGCTTTCAACTGGCGCATGCCATCGGCCAGCAGCCAAAGCGCACGGTTGAGGCGGATGTTTTGGTCGATGCCCTGCACCGGGCGGGTTTGCTGGCGGCGTCCGTTGGCGCTGCGTCCGCGCAGGCCGCCTTGGGTCAGGTTCTCTTGCGTGCGGTTGAATACGCTCCACAAGTCCGGGCGGCGGTCATCAAAGCGGCGCGGCATCAGGATTTGCGATTCCGTGATGGGCGCGGGCTTGTCGGGGTCGTCGTACTTGAGGGCCAGCGCGGCGCGGGCGAACACTTCGGATTCGCCATCGTTCAAGGTGATGGCGCGCATGGCATCGCGGGATTCCTGCACGCGGTCGAAGCCGCGCAAGACTTCGTAAGCGCCTTCGATGACGGAACCTGCCACGTCGCCTTTGTGAGGCACTCGCACATCGGCCACGGTGTCACCGCAGACAAGGCCATTGCTGCACACGAACCGGAACATTCCGGCCAACATCTGATAGCTGCTGGTGCCGTCATGCGAGTTCAGCAGCACGATTTCGTTAGCCTCCGCGCCGTTGATCTGGCTGGCGTGGCGCAGGCGCAGCATGTGTTTGGTGTAGTCGCGGCGATCGTCGTGCCGCACGCGGGTCTGTGCTGCCATGAAGGGTTCAAACCCTTCCTTGCGCAGTTCCGCCAGCACGGCGGCGGTCGGGATATAGGCGTACCGCTCGGAACGGCTTTCGTGCGGGGCGTCCGCGAAGATGGACGGCGCGACCGTGCGGATTTGATCGTCGGACAGCGGGTAATCGCTGCGCAGCGACGGGGAACGGGAAGCGAATCGGGATGCGAGTTGCATGGTCTTTCTCCTGACGAAAAGGGTTTGCTGTTCAAACCGCACACCGGATTCCTAGATTCGGAGCCCAGCCTTTCGACTGTTCGGTGCGGTCGGCACGAGGAACCCGGTTGGCCCTGTTGCCACCGTCTTTCCTGAGTTCATCGCCCGCGGCCAAAGGAGCGCGCGGACGGGGGCCGTCAAGGAAGCAAGCGCAGGGTTGGTGCGGCCCGCAGGCGCAGCCGAGGACACGGCCCTGCGCGCCTTGACGGCACACGGGAGCGGGCTACGGTCGCGGGTAAGGTGATGAAGTCAGGGGAGATGGCTGGACAAGGCAACGGCCATCCCTGGTGTGCCAACCGCACGCAAGCGAAGCGCGCAGGCCCGAAGCTGGAAGCCGGGCCGAAGGCGTCAGCCGAGCGGAGCGAGGGAACGATGGAAGCCAGATAGGGGCGAGACTCGCGCAGCGAGGCTCGATGCGCTACGCGCACGACAGCGCGACCGGCCATTGCTCAGATGGCCGGGGACGCCCGAACGCAAAGTGGCCTTTACGATGACGCTATGCCCGAGACAGAACACGCCGATTCCAACGATCCCCTGGAACACATGTTCCAGCGCTCGGAGGCCTTGCACGAACGGTTCAACGAACTGCTCGACGGCGCCGATTTCGACGGCTCCCCGTGCATCTGGCCTGGAGGTGCTGCGTAACTCGAACGGCCTGAGGACCATGATCGCCATGATGATGGCCATCCTCAGCGGCGATGAAGCCATCACCATTCCGATGGGCAAGGCCCAGCCGGCGTTCGCCGACTGCCCGCCGGACTTGCTCAAGCCCTGATGGCCGGTCATACGACACCCCGCCCGACCAGGCGCGCATAGGCGCTCAGGCGCTTCTCAGCGTGGAATTGCAGATCACGCTAGACGGCAAACCTGCCAGTCGACGACGGCGCTGTGACCGCTACTGCCGCAGCCTCTCTTACCACTTGACCTCGCTTTATGAGATAATTACTTTAGTCCATTGAAGAATTTTTATTTTTCAATATAAATCAATTAGTTATCGAGGTTGCGGGCGAAATGAGAGAAGAGCATTCAGATTTAGCCCAGATGGTCCGCCTGGCTTTGGCCGAGCAGAGTGAGGATGTGCGCCTGTTCACGGCGCGGCTAGTCCGCAAGTACCGAGGGACGGCGCCCGACTTGGCCGAGCAGCTCGAACTGTTCCTGAAGTCGAAGCCAGTACGCAGTGTCTCTCCCATGCGCAAGCTGTCGCCTCAGCCGCCAACGGCCCACGCCTTGCCGGTTGACGACGAATCCCGTCTCTCTCTCCTGAAGGTGTTCAAGGACGAACCGACGACAGATGCGCCGCTGCTGTCCGGCGATGTCGAGGATTCACTGGGGCAACTCATCGCCGAGCGCCGGCAGAGCGATCGACTTCAGGCCATGGGGCTGACGCCGACCCGCTCGGCCATCTTTGTGGGGCCGCCCGGGGTCGGCAAGACACTCACGGCCCGCTGGCTGGCCGCGCAATTGAAGGTGCCGCTGTACGTGCTCGACCTGACAGCCGTGATGAGCAGCCTGCTAGGCAAGAGCGGCACCAACCTGCGGGCGGCCATCGATTTCGCCAAACGCGAGCCTTGCGTGCTGCTGCTGGACGAAATCGACGCTATCGCCAAGCGACGCAGCGATGACAGCGACGTAGGCGAACTCAAGCGCCTGGTCACGGTGATCCTGCAAGAAGTCGACGAATGGCCTGCCAGCAGTGTATTGCTGGCGGCCACCAACCACCCGGAACTGATCGATCCCGCGCTGTGGCGACGCTTCGACCTGGTAGTCCAGTTCAAGACGCCCGATGAACAGGCAGTCAAGGAAGCCATCAAGCGATTCCTGGGGCCGGACTACGCCCTTTTTGCCCGTTGGATCGACATCCTGGTGTTTGCATTCGCCGGCCATTCGTTCAGCGACATCGAGCGCGACGTGCAGCGCTTCCGGCGTGCCGTGGCGCTGGGCACGACCACCGACGCTGATCTGGTCGAAGACTTCATGAAGGCGCGTGCTTTGGCGCTCGATAGGCAGGGCCGCATCGACCTGGCAGTGATGCTGGCCAAGCAGACCCGCCTGTCCCAGCACACTGTTTCCGACATCACCGGGGTGAGCCGGGACACGATCCGAAAGTACACCAATGAGACGTCTGCGGTACGAAAGGCCGCACAACGGAGAAAGGCTGACGCATGAGCCAAACCAATTTCCTGATCGGTCGTGGCGAGCTGCTGACCCATGACATCGTCGGTCCGAAGCGCATGCCAGGCAAGGCCGAGGTCTACACGTTCGCGCAGGCGAGGGAGCGAATGGTTCCTCAGTTCCGCAGTGCAAGCAAGGCGCTGGACGAGCTATCTGCTGACGCTTGCCCGGGCGACTTCGCGGTAGCCCGGCTGATGATGAATCCCAGCTTCATTGCGCGCTCGTATTTTCCGACAGGACTACTGCGTAGTACGGGACTGGAGTCCATCGGGAGCCGTACCGTCAAGGTCAAGCCGCAGGCCTGGACCCGCAAGGGGCAGCCGCATGAAACCACAACGACCGAACTGTTTGTCGCCGGCAAGCGCCAGGCTTTCCGCAACCTCTCCCGATGGACGCAAACCATTGAGGCGGAATCCGACGAGGGCGAAGATCTTGCCCACATCGAACAGTTTGCCGCCTTTGCGCCAGCAGAGCGAATCGTGGGCCTCGGCGGCCCGAAGGATCGCTTTTTCGAAGTAGGCCTACATCTGCTACCGGATGAAGACCCGGGCCTAATCCAGAAGGCTTTCGTGAAGTTCGCGCAGCAGGAAGGCGTGAAGGTCCACAGTGAAGTCGATTTCATCGCCGGCAATCTGTGGTTCGTGCCGGTCGAGGGCAAGCCGCGCGACATTGAGCGGTTGGCCAGCTTCGCCTTCGTGCGGGTGATCCGTCCCGTGCCAAAGCTGCGTGGTATCCGTCCCTTGCAACGCAGTGGTGGGCCCTCAGTGGGATGCAGCCTCCCCACCGAACAGGCCCTTTCATCCGAACCTCGTGTCGCCATCCTGGACGGTGGCCTGCCTAAGCACCATCCGATCGGCCCCTGGCTGCGCTCGTACCGCAAGCTCGACGAAGACGCCGACGATGATCCGGACGGCCCGGAGCATGGCTTGGGCGTGACCTCCGCCGTGCTGTTCGGTCCGATCCAGCCCAACGGTACGGTCGGCAGGCCGTTCGCCCCGGTGGACCATCTGCGCGTGCTGGACCAGGAGGCGGGCGGCGAAGATCCATTGGAGTTGTATCGCACACTCGGTCTCATCGAGCAGGTTCTGCTGTCGAGGTCCTACGAGTTCATCAACCTGAGCCTGGGCCCAGATCTCGAAGTGGAGGACCGGGAAGTCCACGCTTGGACGTCCGTTATCGACGAGTTGCTCAGCGACGGCGATACGCTCATGACGGTGGCCGTTGGCAATAACGGAGACCGGGACCGCGAGCTCGGCTACAACCGCGTGCAGGTTCCATCGGATTGCGTGAATGCGCTCGCGGTCGGCGCGGCCGACGACACCGATGCTGGCTGGGCACGCGCGCCCTACAGCGCGATCGGGCCGGGCCGCAGCCCTGGGGTTATCAAGCCAGACCTGATGGCGTTCGGTGGCAACCCAGCAGCCAAATACTTTCATGTGTTGGCGCCGAACGTGAAGCCGGTGCTGACGCCGCAGTTGGGTACCAGCTTCGCGGCTCCGTACCTGCTGCGTAGCGCGGTCGGCGTACGCGCGATCCTGGGCGGAGATCTGACGCCACTCGCCATCAAGGCCCTTCTGGTTCACGCGGCCGATCCTGGCGAGCATGATCCGGTCGAAGTGGGTTGGGGCAAGATTCCTGAGGACACCCTCGACATTATCACCTGCCCGGATGGTGTGGCCCGCGTGGTCTACCAGGGCGAGCTCAAGCCCAGTAAGTACTTGCGTGCCAGCCTGCCGCTGCCCAAGGAAGGACTGCTCGGCAATGTGCGTCTGAAGGCGACGTTCTGCTATGCCTCACCCACCGATCCGCAGGATGCCGCGGCCTACACCAAGGCCGGCCTCGAAGTCGTCTTCCGGCCCAACGACGAGAAGATCAAGGATGGCAAGAGCAACGCGGATACCAAGGGCTTCTTCGACTTGAAGAAGTTCGCCACCGAGCAGGAGCGGCGTTCGGATCAGGGCAAATGGGAAACTGTGCTGCACGGAGCCAAGACCTTCCGCGGCTCCAGCCTCAAGAACCCCGTTTTCGACATTCACTACAACGCCCGCGACGGCGGCGGCCGGGCCACCACTGGTGCCGAGAAGATCCGCTATGCACTGATCCTCTCGGTCGAGGCCCCGAAGCATGCTGATCTCTACAACGACATCTTGCGTGCCTATGCCAAAACCCTCGTGCCGATCCAGCCGCAGGTGTCCTTGCCGATTCGTGTTCGGTGACGGTGGAAAAGAGAACGCATGTATAGAGCGGGCTGACGGGCAAGGAGAAGATCGATGCCGAAACCCTTGAGAAGCAAGGATAAAAACGGGGAGCCGTTCGCGCGCCCCCCGGAGATCGACGCCTGTTTGCAGAGGCTGGAGTCGATCGATGCCGCGACACGCCTGCAGGCCTTCACCGTCGCGTCGAGGAAGAGCGACGGCTATGTGCCGTCGGAAGCACTGACATATTTCCTGCGGCGCGCCCATGCGACAGGCGCAAAGGACGAGTTCAAGCAGCTTTTCGGACTGCTCATGAAGCGCGTCGGGCAGTCTCTGTTTGCATCGATCCCGGACTCTCGTATGGCCGGGGCACAAGACATCCGAGAAGAGGTCATGAGCCGATTCGCTGAGCGAATTGCCAAGGACTGCAGCGGCCGCTTCGCTATGCTGGATTTCTTTGAAGTGCGGTTCGACCTAGCATTCGCCCGGTTCCGCAAGACCGTGCTGAGGCAGATTGGTCCGGCCTCGGTCCTTACAGTGCCGTTGTCCACGGATGACAATGAGGGTCAGGACATTTCACCGGAAGTCGAGGCAGCAGCGGCCGACTTCCTCGGAGGCGACCCTCAAAAAATTGACGACCCGGCTTTCCGGTTGGAGTTGGACGCTGCGATTGACGCATTACCAGACGATCAGAGGCGGGTCGTTGGCTTGCTACGGCAAGGCTTCCAGATCGACTCGAAGGACCCGAACATCATGACTATCGCGAAGATGCTCCAGTGCGATGAGAGAACCGTGCGCAATCGCCGCGACCGTGCCTACAAGACCCTCAGGTCTGTTCTGCAGGAGGACGCATGAGTACGTCAAAGCCTTTCGCTGCAGACGAGGAATCTGTGCTGATGGCGTTCTCCATGGAGCCCAACCATGGCCGGGAAACGCTTGAACGCTACATTAGGGAGTACCCGCAGCATGCGACCGCGCTGATCGACTGTTCGATCGATCTGCTTTATGAGGCGCCAGAAGGCGATGTTCCGGCGACCGAAGTGCCGGACAGCGCGATTGATAAGGCCTGGCAGCGATTCGAGCGGGCTGTCCAGCAGCCCGATGCGGAGGTTGCGAATCCGTTCACCAAGCTCAATACGAGCAGCTTCAAGTCGCTCGCACGCAGCCTGGACGTCAGTAACCTCTTCCTCATGCGGGTGCGCGATCGGGCCATTCGTACAGCCACCATTCCTGCCCGATTCGTCGAGAAGCTTGCGTCAGAACTGGGTGTCACCGTTCAATCTGTGAACGCATACCTGCAGGGGCCACCGGGCATGGTTTCCGGACACGCTTTTCGGTCAAATGTGAAGCCGAGTGTGGGCGAGCAGATCACGTTCGACCAAGCTGTCGCGACTTCACAACTCACGCCGGAGCAGCAGGCGACGCTAAAGGCACTGTCGGACTGAACGATGGACGCCACCGAGGCCGCTCGACTGGAAGCAGAACGCCTGCACCGTGCGAACGTCGCGGCCGGCGGAGATCCGACCCGGCCTTTAGTGTTTGCGCTTCAGGAGGCCTCAAATCGCGGCTTGGATGTGTACGCGCTGCGAGAAGGAGACCCACAGCTTAAGGGAGGCAAAGCCACGTTCGACTGTCAGGCTGGAGGCATCCTCTACGAGGATCGTGGATCAGACTTCGAGCGCGCGTTTTTGATTGCACACGAACTCGGCCATGTCGTGCTGGAAGGTGGCACGCTCGATGTGGTGACGGTGGATGTCGAGCCCGACCGATCGCTGGAAGACGCACCGGTGGGCGTCGATCGTGTCCTTGACTACGGGGCGCGTGAGCGACGTGAAGTGAAGATGGACCTCTTCGCGCGCGAGTTCCTGCTGCCGCGTCCTGTGTTGCGCGAGTTGCATGTCAACGAAGGACTGACATCCGACGCGATCGCGATGCGCTTCGGCGCGCCGCTCGCTGTGGTGCAGCAACAGTTGCTTGATGCACTGCTGCTGCCAGCGGCCGAAGAGCCGAACCCCGTAGGCGCCGGCGCCGTGGCAGCTCCGCTCACCCCAGACCCCACGCAGGCTCAGGCGGCAGCACATCGTGGCTTGGCGTTTCAGCTGCAGGCAGGGCCGGGTACGGGCAAGACGCGGACGCTTGTTCGTCGCATCGAAGGGTTGCTTGCGGACGGCGTCGATCCCACCACGATCCTGGTACTCACCTTCTCCAACAAGGCGGCCAATGAACTGTGCGAGAGGATTGCCGCGAGCAATCCTCTCGCGGCGGCGGCGATGTGGATCGGCACATTCCACGCATTCGGGCTGGACATCGTTCGCCGCTTTCACGACCGACTGGCGCTGCCGCCGGACCCACGATTGATCGACCGGACGGAGGCCATTGAACTCCTGGAGGACGAGTTTCCGCGGCTCGACCTGAAGCACTATCGCAACCTCTGGGACCCGGCCCTGGATTTAAGCGACATGCTGAGCGCGATCTCGCGCGCCAAGGATGAGGTTGTCGATGCAGCAGGCTATCGCGCCCTCGCGCAGTCGATGGCGGATCGAGCAGGGACCGACCAGGACGCGAAGGTTCGTGCGCAGAAGTGCCTGGAGGTCGCCACGCTCTTCGAGGCGTACGAACGGCTGCTGACCGCGCGCCAGCTGCTGGACTTCGGTGACCTGGTCGCGCTGCCGGTTCGTCTTGTCGAGGGCAGCGCCGAGGTAAGGGATGCCCTGCGTGCTCGCCATGAGCATGTACTGGTAGATGAATACCAAGATGTCAACCGCGCCTCGGTCCGGCTCCTGAAGGCCATCGTCAGCGACGGCCGCAACCTGTGGGTTGTCGGCGATGCACGCCAATCCATCTACCGCTTCCGCGGCGCCTCTGCGACGAACATCGCGCGCTTTGCGATCGACTTCCCCGGCGCGCAGGCCGCACAGCTGGGCGTCAACTATCGCTCCGACGAACGGATCGTCGATGTGTTCACCGAGTTCGCGCGCGGCATGCAAGCATCCGCCGGTGCGTTGCCGCTGAACCTGCAGGCCGACCGCGGCTCCACAGGAGAACGGGTTGAGCTTCGCGTTGCCGGGTCGGCTGACGATGAAATCTCCGCGCTTGCCGCGTCGATCACGGCCCTGCACGAGCAGGGCATTGCCTATGGTGGCCAGGCGGTGCTGTGCGCGTCCAATGCGCGCCTGAACGCCATTGCAGAAGGTCTTGAGGCCCGGGGCATTCCCGCGCTGCACTTGGGCAGCTTGTTCGAGAGGCCGGAAATCAAGGATCTGCTGGCCTTGCTCTCGCTGGCGACCGACCCGCGGGCGGCCGCGATGGTGCGCGTGGCAACCATGGCTCGGCACCAAATGCCCTTGAAGGATGTCATGCGGGTCATTGAGCGGCTGCGGACGACGAATCCAGCTTCGCTGGATTGGTTGGCAATACATGCCGGAGTGGATGGCCTGACAGACTGCAGTCGAGAAGCGCTATCTCGCCTGTCCGCGCTCTTTGCAGGTGTGAACGCATCGACTGACCCCTGGCTCTTACTTGCTGGATGGACGATTGATGGTCTCGGACTCGCGAAGACGCTTTATTTGGCTGGTGATCCGCAGAGTCGCATGCAAAGTCTGGCTGTCTGGCAGTTCTTGAACTTCTGTCGCCGGCAGCCAAGAGGCCAAGGCATGCCAGTGGTTCGCCTGCTTGATCGCGTCAGGCGGTTAGTTCTGCTCGCTGAGGATCGTGGATTGAGCCAGTTGCCCCGCAGTGCCGAGAACATCGAAGCAGTGCGCTTGATGACCATCCACGGAAGCAAGGGGCTGGAGTTCGATGTCGTTCATTTACCTGGCATGGTAACGTCCGGCCTACCGCGCAACAACGTGCCGCCGCGTTGTCTTCCTCCGGACGGTCTGATCCATGGTTCGGAGGGGCTGACCGGCATCGAGGCGGTGAAGGCCGGCCACGACGAGGAAGAAGAGTGCTTGTTCTTCGTAGCGCTTTCGCGAGCGCGCGATAGGCTGCAGCTGTATGCCTACGCCAGGCAGGCAGATGGTCGTACGCGTAGCGCCTCCAAGTTTATCGCCCCGATCGACCGACTCCTTGTTCGTCCGGTACCGGTGCCGTTGCAAGCCGGCTCGACATCGACGGGCACCCCGCTCGCCATCACATGGCAAGGGCGTCCCCAATGGACCGACATCCAGGTCAACCTCTTCGAGCGGTGCCCGCGCCGCTTCTTGTACACGCACGTGCTGAGGCTTGGAGGTCGACGAACTGAAACCGCATTCATGAAGATGCACAACGTCGTGAGCGACGTGTTCGATTGGTTGAAACGGGAGCACGAGACGACAAGTCCCACGGTCGACGAGCTGGCTGCACGCTTCGAGGAGGCCTGGTGCTCCAAGGGTGCGACAGAGCATGGATATGCGGAGGACTACCGCCGCATCGGCAAGCGGCTCGTCGATTTCCTCATCGAGAGCCGGAATCGTGACGTGGCCGCGCCGGCGCCACCGATCTCGCTGGGTTGGGCCGAGGGCGAGATCCTCGTAACCCCGGATAGTGTAGCTCACGGAGCCGGTGGCCGGGTCACGGTGCGGCGCGTCATGACGGGCAAGCAGCGCTCGAACGCCTTCGATGATATTGAGTACACAATTCTCCAACTCGCCGCCGTCCAGGCTTATGGACCACATGCGCAGGTCGAGGTGACCTACCTTACCAGCGAAACCATCCAGCCGATGGAAATCACGTCGCGCAAGCTGGAATCCAGGCGCGAGAAGCTGCAGGCCTTCCTTCAGGCAATGCAGGCCGGGCAGTTCCCCTCTAAGCCCGAGGCTCGTAGCTGTCCGCGCTGCCCGCACTTCTTCCTCTGCGGCGAGTTGCCCGGAGGGGGGTGGGTACAAGAAAAACTCTGATCGACCTTTCCGGTCTGCCGCTGGGCTGCGATTGACCAAGTAAGGGGCTAGAAAACCTGCAATCCCGCAGATGACGGCTCCCTATGAGGCAATCAAATGCAAACCCAGACCACCAGCGGTGATGACCGCTTCGATGTCGAAGATGTTGCTGCGGCGATCCGCGAAGGCCGCAGCCTGCGGCCAGCAGCGCTCTACCGGATCGTCGTCTTGGACGACCAGCTCCACGAACGTCACGTCGATCTCTCCGATCCGGTGCCGACCGGGCGCCAGATCCTTCAGGCCGCCGGATCGCGCCCGGCCGATGAGTACAGCGTTTATGCGATTTTGACCTCTGGCGAGTTCGAGGACCTGCGTCTGGACGAAACCTACGATCTGCGCGGCCGCGGTGCGGAACGTTTCGTCATCTTCCAGACTGATCGCGCGTTCAAGTTCACGATCGATGACCGGCAACTGGAGTGGGGCAAGCCCAGCATCAGCGGCCGCGTGCTCAAGGCGCTGGCCGGTGTCCCACCAGAGACCTACGACGTCTATCTCGAAGTGCGTGGCGGGGGCCAGGACATTCTGATCCGCGACGGCGACCTGATCGATCTGGGTAAGCCGGGCATCGAGCGCTTCATCACGCTAATCCGTGACACCACTGAGGGGCTGCTCACGCTGCCCGAAGCGGACCAGCGCTATCTGAGCAGCCATGGCGTGGCTTTCGAGATGGTGAGCGACGGCGCGCACACGGGCGTCATCTTCAAGCAGTTGCCGCTGCCCTCCGGAAAGCTCAACCACGCCACGGCCGATGTGCTCGTTCTCCTGCCGCCGGGCTATCCCGATGTTGCGCCGGACATGTTCTATTGCGACCCGTGGCTGACGCTGCAAAGCGTTGGGCGCTACCCGACCTGCGCTGACCAGGCCCACGCGTTCCAGGGCCGCAGCTGGCAGCGCTGGTCGCGCCACAACACAGCGTGGCGCCCGGGCATCGACGGCCTGCACACTATGCTCAAGCGCATCGAGCACGCCCTGGCGGAGGCGAAGTGATGTCGCCGGCCGCTCTGGACATCGTCCTGCTGGAGCCGCACGAGGCGGCCCTGCGCTTGCTGCTGCAAAGGGAAAACGGTGCCGAGGCGTCCGCCTACGTGCTGTTCGGCAAGGCTGACATCTCGGCAGACCCCTGGTCGGGAGTGCCTCGCACCAGATTGATCTCGCACGAAGTCATCCCCGTCGCGGCCGATGAAATGGTCTCCGCATCGCCTGTCCATGTCACATGGTCCACCCGAGGCTTCATGCGCATTCTCGGCATCGCGAAAGAACGGGGCTTGGTTGCGGGCCTGGTACACACGCATCCGAACGCGGCAGCGTTCTTCTCCGACCAGGATGACCGAAACGAGTCGGAGCTGGCCCGGACGACGTTCAACAAGGGCGTTTCCGGCCTAGCCAGCATGGTGTTCGGCCGCGATGACGCCATCGCGGGCAGGCTCTGGACTGCCCCCGGCAAGACGGTCATGGCATCCTCGATCTCGCTGGTAGGAAGCCAGATCAAGATCGCGCGCAAGGTGGCTGCGGCTGACGAAGATCAATTCCTGGCGCGGCAGGCCGCGCTCTTCGGCCAAGGGTTCAATCCAGTCGTGCGCGGGCTGCGGGTGGGTGTCGTAGGGGGCGGCGGCACGGGCAGTGCTGTCGCGATGCTATTGGCGCGGCTGGGCGTCGGCTTTCTGGGGCTGATGGACAAAGACACCATTGATGTCACCAATCTCAACCGCGTGCATGGCTCGCGCACCGCAGATGTGGACGCCGGCTTGGCCAAGGTGGACATCCTCGCGCGCGAGATTCGCGCCGCGGGTCTCGGCACCCAGGTCGTCACCAAAGACGAGTGGGTCGGCCATCCTGATCTGCGCGATCTGCTGCGCTCCTGCGACGTGCTTTTCGGCTGTACCGACGACCATCAGGGGCGGCTGACGCTTAACCGCTTGGCGCACTACTACGGCATCCCGCTGATCGATGTGGGCCTGCGCATGCGCGCGGCACGCAGCGGCGCGGACTTCGACATGACGGGGCGCGTGTCGACGATTGGGCCCGGCAAACCTTGTCTCATGTGTCTGGGAGTAGCCGATCCGCGCCGCGCTGCGGCCGAAGGACTCCGGCGCAGCGACCCGGCCGAGTTCGAGCGGCGTAAGGCGGAAGCCTATGTGGACGGCGGCGGCGACCCGGCGCCTGCGGTGGTCACGTTCACCACGGCCATCGCCTGCGCGGCCGTCGATGAGCTCATTCAGGGACTGACCGGTTTTCGCGGTCCTGCGGGCATGTCGCACAACAGGATTCGCCGCTTTGACCGCGTAGTGGATCGCACCATGACCTGCCGACCCTTGGCGTCTTGCCCGGTTTGTGCCAGCCAGGCGAGCTGGGGACGCGGCGATGTCAACCCATTTCTTGGGGTGATCGGATGACCATGAAGCGACTTATCGCGCGAGCGCTGCGCCGGCTCGGGTGGCTGCAGTACAACCTGCTCGTTTACCCGGTTGCGCAGCATCCGGGCAATAATGCCGTGCCGCCGGGAGAGCTGTGGCTGGTCATCGACACCGGCGTCAAGAAGTGGGCTTGCATGAGCTGCCCCGGCGGTTGTGGCGTGCAGATATCACTTTCCCTTAACCCGGATCGACGACCCCGGTGGTCTGTCGAAACAGACTTCTGGGGGCGACCAACCATGTCGCCCTCCATCCACCAGCATCGGGCATGTTCCTGTCACTTCTGGGTAAAGAAGGGTTTGATCGAGTGGTGCCGGTAGAGACCCACCCGGCACCATGTCCGGCCGATACGCAATCGACGCTGTCGTCGGCAAAGGTGCAGCCTTTGCCAAGCTCCGGGAGAAATCCACCATCCGCTGGTCGACTGCTGTTTAATATCAGATTCCGAATATTCGTCCTTGCGGTTCAGTGACTCCAACTCATACGAGCTCTTGATTGCATCGTCAGGCTTTGGCGGTGCGCTCATAGAAGTGGCTGCCGATCTGCCATTCGAGCTGGCGCACCGCGCGGCGCCTCGGCCTCGTAAAACCGACGGGTATGGTCATCCTTGACCGCCAGCAGCCGGACATAGGCCGACCACAGCAACCTGAAGACCAGGGCCAGTTCGGAGAGGTCAAATTTCCGAGACAGCGTCTTGGAAATTGCCTCAAGGGGGTAAGCGGCAAAGAAGCGCCGCATGTTTTCCAGGTTGTCCGGGCTGAACCCGCGCCCAAAGCGCGCCGTCAGACCGGCGGACAACCGCGCCATCAACTGCTCGCCGTAACCAGCCCGCCGCCTGCCTTTCTGCTCGGCTTCCACGATCCGGCGGCCAATCTCCCAATAGCTGGTCGTCATCAGCGCATTGACACTGCCCGCCGCTGCTTGGCGCGCGGCATCCAGCAGTTCCACGATGCCGCCCTGGATGCCAGCATATCCAGCCCCGGTAAGGCGGCGGATTCCCCACTGCTGCGGGCGTCTTCCTTGTCATGCTGTCACCTCCATAGAACGGGACGCCCCGGTAATCGCCAGCCGCCGATTCGCCACCAGCTCGGCGGCATCTCGCACCGGCTTGTCCTCGGTATGTACGTAGTGCATAAACATCGCAACGGTCTTGTGACCTGTGAGCTTCATGCCCACTTTGGTTGGCACGCCTGAGTTGGCAATGTCGGTCGTCGCTCGATGGCGGATGCCGTGCGTGCCGACGTGCGGCACGCCCGCGGCCTTGAGCACGCGCTTCCAGCCGCCATAGTGTTCGCCATGCGTCAGATGCCGGGCCGGGTCGTTGGGCGACGGCAGGACGTAGGGGGAGCCCTCCCGGCGCGGCGCCGTCGAAAGCAGCCGATAGGCTTCCTCGCTCATGGGTTTGGAAATGCCGCCGGTCTTGCTGTCGGGCCAGACGACGCGGCGCTTTTCCAGATCAACCCAGCCCCATTCGAGCGGGCAGATTTCGGAGCGGCGGGCGGCAAACTCGAATTGCAGGCGGATCGCCAGCGGGATGACGTAGTTCTCCAGTCCCTCGGCTTCCAAGTGCTCTAGGTGACGGAAGATCCGCACCAGTTCATCGTCCACGATGAGCCGGGTTTCCTTGCCGGGCGGAAACATCGGGACGTGGCGGCACGGGTTTGTGCCGTCCGGGCGCAACCCCCACACTTCGGCCAGGTTGAACATCTTGCGCAACACGCCGAAGGTGCGGTTCGCCTCGGCCGGCTTGTGGGCCAGCTTCTTCATCAGCGCGGCCACGTCCGGGCGCTTCACGTCCTGCACCTTCATCCGGCCCATGATCGGGATGATGCAGCGGTCGATGACGCCCTGATAGCCGCGCTGCGTGCTGGGCTTGTTGCGCTGCTTGGAGTAGTCCTCCATGAAGGTGTGGCAATACTCCTTCATGGTCTGTGCCTTGCGGGCGGCGGCCTTAGCCGCGCTGGGGTCGCCGCCCCGGCGCACCTCGGCCAGCCACTCCTGCGCCATGACACGGGCCTGCTCGACGGTCAGTTCGCCGTACTGGCCCAGGGCCGGCTTGCGGCGCTCGCCGGCGTTCGTCCGGTACTGGAGCATGAACACCTTGCGGCCGGCCGGGGTGATCTTGCACAGGAAGCCGGGCACCACGGTGTCCCGCAGTTCGATGGCCTGCGCCTGGGGCTTGGCGGCATCGACAGCGGATTTGGTGAGTTTGATTCTTGCCATGATGACTCCTCGGAAACCTCGGTTTCCAAGAGCCACATGGGAGCCACGCGACCGGAAGCCGGGTCAAGTTTCGGAAAGCACCGGCATATGATGGACGCGCCTAAGTCCTTGATAAACCTGCTGTAGCGGGCCTGGGCGCAGTCCAGCGAAGTGCCGGGCTGGAGTCATCGTCAAACAAAAAAAGACCTGCATCTCTGCAGGTCTCGAAAGATGGTGGCCGAAGACGGAATCGAACCGCCGACACGGGGATTTTCAATCCCCTGCTCTACCAACTGAGCTACTCGGCCAAACTGTGTGGCAACCACGATCAACCGTGATTGCCGAAAAAAAGACCTGCATTTCTGCAGGCTGTCGAACGTGGTGGCCGAGGACGGAATCGAACCGCCGACACGGGGATTTTCAATCCCCTGCTCTACCAACTGAGCTACTCGGCCACGTAGTTCATTGCAGCGAGGTCGCTGCCAAGGACGCGCATATTACGGAGGTCAGCCGCCTACGGCAAGCATTTTGGCAAAAAACCTTCACATTGCCGTCTGCGCAGGCGCAAGTACTTGATCCGCCGTCGCGGAGCGGGGGCGCGCTGGATGCCGATTCAACCGGGCGCGGCGGCGCGGTGATCATCGCGTGCGGCGGAATTCAGCGGGCCACGGTGATCGACAAACGCGGCGTGGCGCGGCCTGCGCGTGGACGGCACCGATACCGGACATGGAACGCTGTTTTCGTGACCGCCATGGGGGAACGCTGCAGCGTAGTGTCCGCGTTCCTTTCCTGATGCTGGCAACAGCAGAGACCGTCGTCATGTCCGACTCATCGACCACCGCCCGCATCGTGCTGGCGTCGCGTCCGCAGGGGGCGCCCACCGCAGCCAATTTCCGCCTGGAGCAGGCCGCGCTGCCGCCCTTGGGCGACGGCGAGGTGCTGCTGCGCAATCGCTACCTCTCACTGGACCCGTACATGCGTGGACGCATGGATGAGGGACCGTCGTATGCCGCGCCGGTGGCAGTGGGGGCTGTGATGGAAGGCCAGACCGTGGCCGAGGTGGTGCAATCCAGGGCCGAGGGGGTCGCAGTGGGCGAACGGGTGCTGGCGCCGGGCGGGTGGCAGACCCACGCCGTGCTGCCGGCCAAGGCGCTGGGCCGCCGCCTGGACCCGGCCGGGCTGCCGTTGAGTACGGCGCTGGGGGTGCATGGCATGCCGGGCTTCACCGCCTACTCCAGCCTTCATGAAATCGCCCGCCTGCAGCCGGGAGAGACGCTGGTGGTGGCCGCCGCAACAGGGCCGGTCGGCGCGACCGTGGCGCAGTTGGCCAAGCTGCAGGGCGCGCGCGTAGTGGCTATCGCCGGTGGCGAGGCCAAGCGTGCCTATCTGCAGACGCTGGGCGTGGACGTGGCGCTGGATCATCGCGCGGCTGATTTTGCCGAGCAGCTGCGCGCGGCGGTACCTGCGGGTATCGACGTGTACTTCGAGAACGTCGGGGGCCATGTACTGGACGCGGTGCTGCCGTTGCTCAACGACTTCGCCCGCATTCCGGTGTGCGGCACCATCGCCACCTACAACGATCGTGGTGTCGCGCAGCCTGGCCCGGACCGCCTGCCGGCGCTGTTCAGCCAGATCCTGCGCCAGCGCCTGATCGTGCGCGGTTTCATCGTGCACGACTTCAAGCACCTGTGGCCGGATTTCGAGCGCGAGATGCAGCAGTGGCTGCGCGAGGGCCGCATCCAGTACCGCGAGGATGTGGTGGAAGGGCTGGAAAATGCACCGGAGGCGTTCTTCGGGCTGCTGCAGGGGCACAACTTCGGCAAGCTGGTGGTGAAGCTGGACTGAGGGCTTGGCCGGTGCCGGACAAGGTCGGCGGCTTGCGGGTCGCGTCAGCCGTTGGCGACCTTTTCCCGGCGCAGCAGTTCGCGCTTGCGTGCCACGCCCCAGGCATAGCCGGACAGGTCGCCGTCGCGGCGCACCACCCGGTGGCAGGGCACCGCCACGGCCAGCGGATTGCTTGCGCAGGCGCGTGCCACCGCGCGGCTTGATCGCGGCGCGCCGATACGCGCGGCGATTTCGGCATATGAGGCCGTCTGTCCGCGCGGAATCTGCTGCAGCGCCTGCCATACACGTTGCTGGAACGCCGTGCCGCGGATGTCCAGCGGCAGCGTGGCGCCTCGCGAGGGATCCTCGACCAGGCCCACCACCTGTGCCACCAGTTGCTCATAGCCGCTGTCGGCCCCGACCAGTTCGGCCTGGCGGAAGCGGGGGGGGGGGGGGGGGGGGCCCCCCGGCGGGGCGGGGCCCCCCCCCCGCCCGCCCCCCCCCCCCGGCCCGCGCGGCCCCCCCCCCCCCCCCCCCCCCGGGCCCCCCCTGTGGCCCCGCGCGGGGGCCGCCCCCCACTCGTCGGGCCGGGGGCCGGGGCGGCGCCTGCCCCGCCCCCCCCGCTTCCGGATCGTCGCCGAGCAGGATCGCGACCACGCCGGTGGCACTGCTGGCCACCAGCACGCTGCCCAACGAACTTTCGGCAAGCGCGAAGTGGATGACTTCGCCGCGACCACCGGCACGCCATTGCTTCGGCGTCATGCCCAGCAGCTTCGGCGCGTTCTCGTAGAAGCGTCCGCTGGAGCCGAAGCCGGCATCGTGGAAGGCGTCGGTGATGCGTTCCTTCTGCTGAAGTTCGCTGCGCAGGCGATCGGCGCGCAGCGCTGCAGCGTACTGCTTCGGGGTCAACCCGGTCGCCTGCTTGAACAGGCGATGCAGCCGGGTCGGGCTGCAGCCGGCGATGGCGGCCAACGCCTGCAGCGAGGGCTCGTCGAGGCTGGCCTGCAGATGGCGGCAGACCCGTTCGACGCGGGCATCGGGAGCGGTGGTGGCGGTGCTGTCCATGGATGGATTCTGGCACGTGCCGGTTCTACGGAAACTCCGTTTCCTGCACCGGGTCGGGAGGCCCGGAAACGGAGTGTCGGCAGGCGAGAGGCGCGGCATCGTGGTGGCCACTCCACAACCGGTACCACCCTCATGCGCCTGAACAACAAGATCGCCCTCATCACCGGTGCCAGTGCTGGCATCGGTCGCGCCAGCGCGCTGCGCTTTGCTGCCGAAGGGGCAAAGCTGGTGCTCAATGCACGACGCCCACAGCCGCTGCAGGTGCTGGCCGAGCAGATCCGCGCCGCCGGTGGCGAGGTGGTGGTGCATGCCGCGGACGTGGCTGATCCGGCCACGGCACCGGCGCTGGTGGAACTGGCCCAGCAGTCATTCGGTGGGTTGGACATCGCGCTCAACAATGCCGGCATGCTCGGGCCCGGTGCACCGGCAGCAGAGTTCCCGGTGGATGCGTGGCGCGAGGTGATGGCCACCAATCTCGATGCCGCCTTCCACGCCGCACGCGCCCAGTTGCCGGCGTTGCTGGCACGCGGCGGTGGCTCGCTGGTGTTTGTCGGCACCTTCGTCGGCCACACCGTCGGCTTCCCGGGCATGGCGGCCTATGCGTCGAGCAAGGCGGGGCTGATCGGCCTGAGCCAGGTGATCGCGGCCGAATACGGCGTGCGCGGCGTGCGCAGCAACGTGCTGCTGCCCGGTGGCACCGATACCGAAATGGGCCGGCAGGCCGCACCGACCGGCGATGCCCGCGACTTCGTGCGCTCGCTGCATGCACTCAAGCGCATGGCCGAGCCGGAAGAGATCGCCAATGCGGCGTTGTTCCTGGCCAGCGATGAAAGCAGCTTCGTTACCGGTACCGCAATGCGCGTTGAAGGCGGCGTGTCGATCACCCGAACCTGAGCGCCGTCACGTGCGAGGCGAGTAGCGGATGCCGCTGCTGGCCATGAATCCCTTCGGGTCGAACCGGGCCCAGGCCTCGCCCCAGCTGAAGCGGGCGTGGCCGCCTGCCAGTTTGCGCCCCAGTGCCGTGGCCAAGGTGCGCCGCATGAAAGCCACTTCGGCATCGATCGCGGCCTGGGTCGGCCAGCCTTCTTCCAGTGTCGCATCAGGCAGATCGACACCCATCGTCACCCTGTCGAGCTGTTGCCCGTGGAAGCACAGGCTGATGCCAGCGGGTGCACCGCCCAGGCTGAGCCGGTGCAGGCTCAGCCAGACGTAGCCGGTGCCGACATCGCGCTCGCCATGCGTCAGCGTGGCGAAGGCGATGCGCGCCTCCTGCAGTGAGAGGCTGGGACAGATCAGGTTCGGCAGCGTGCCGAGCTGGATGCTGCCGTCGGTTGGATTGAAGTTCATCGGCACGGTGGGCGCCGCGTGCTGGGCGGGCGGGGGCATGGGTGTCCGCGGAATTCGTGCTGCATCGGATTCTGGGCGTGCGTTCACCGTCGCAGCAAGTGGGTTCGTGCACACGCTGTTGGCGCGGGACTGACCTGTGGATTACCCGCCGGCCTCTAGCGTGGGGCAGAACGTCGGCCTGATGCCGATGAGGGAGCAATCAGATGAACGAGCCAGACAAGGATCAGGACCCGAAGCAGGGCATCCAGGAAAGCCGCCAGGACCGGAAGCAGGACAACGTGGCGAAGCAGCGGCTGGGCCAGTGCGACCAACAGGTGCGTGATGCGCATTCGCGCAGCCCGCGCCGCAAGGATGGCGGCCAGGAACCCGGCTAGGCGGATTCCAGACAAGAAAAAACCCGTAGATCGCCAGGATCTACGGGTTCTTCTGATTAGTGGTGGAGCCAAGGAGGATCGAACTCCTGACCTCGTCATTGCGAACGACGCGCTCTCCCAGCTGAGCTATGGCCCCACGGCAAGGCTGCAGTGTAGCGCTGCCTGCCGGGCTTGCCAAGCACCGGGCAGGGACGACGCAAGGCCTGGATCCACCGCCGTGCAGGCCGGATTCGGGCCAGTGCTTGGCGCAGCAGGGCGAATTCGACAGAGACCAGGCGTTGCGCAAGGCAATGCCGGGGGCGGCAGCAATGAGCAGTCGTTCCGCGAAGCCGTGGCGCCGTAGAAGTAAAGGCGAGAGCTGGTTTCGCAGCGCGCATGCGGGCGACTTGCGAGGGTCGATGTCGCGCTGACCCGGCTGCCAGGAGCTTCGGGGTCAGATCCGTTTTCCTTGGGAGAACGGAGCTGACCCCAAGGTGGTGCCGGCGGACTGTGCCGAAACCGCTTGTTTCGCCGGGTTCGGGTGCCGCGCAACGAAATCGTAACAATTTGGGGGATAATGGCCGCTTGCGCAGTTTTCCCCCTTTTTGCCGCCCGGCTCGCGCAGGCCGCACGGACGCCTCCTCAGAGCATTCCATGCCCTCCCATTCCGATTCCCGCCGCCTGTCGGGTCTGTCGTCTTCCTTCGCTTCCTTCCGCCGCCATCCGCTGGCCCTGGCCTGTGCCGGCCTGGCCCTGGTCGGCAGCTTCGGTGCCGCCGCGCAGGACAGCGCGCCGACCCCGACCGGCCTGGACACGATCACCGTGACCGCCGAACACCGTGAGCAGAACCTGCAGGAAGTGCCGGTTTCGGTGGGCGTGGTGCAGGGCGAGCGCATGCGCGACTTCACCGCCGGCGGCGACGACACCCTGCTGGCACTGTCCGGCCGCGTGCCGAGCCTGTATGCGGAAACCACCACCGGCCGCATCTTCCCGCGCTTCTATATCCGTGGCCTGGGCAATATCGACTTCTACCTGGGTGCCTCGCAGCCGGTGTCGATCATCCAGGACGATGTGGTGCTGGAGCACGTGGTGCTGAAGTCCAACCCGGTCTATGACGTGGACCAGGTGGAAGTGCTGCGTGGCCCGCAGGGCTCGCTGTTCGGCCGCAACACCACCGCCGGCATCGTCAAGTTCGACACCCTGAAGCCGACCCAGGACTACACCGGCCGGGTCAGCGCCAGCTACGCGACCTACAACAGCGTGTCGATCGACGGCGGCTTCGGCGGCCCGATCAACGACATCGCTTCGTTCCGCGTGTCGGCGCTGTACCAGCACCGCGATGACTACGTCGACAACACCTACAAGGGCCCGAGTGCCGACGGCACGGTCAGCCCGAAGAAGAACGCGATGGGCGGCTTCGATGACCGCAACGTACGCGCGCAGCTGCTGCTGACCCCGAGCGACCAGTTCTCGATCCTGGCCTCGGCCCACGCCCGTGACTACGAAGGCACCTCGACCTTGTTCCTGCGCGGTGCGCTGACCAAGGGTTCGAACAAGACCGACGTGCCGCGCGACCAGGTCGCCTACGACGAAGCCGACAACAACCCGCAGGCCTACAAGACCTACGGCGGCTCGGTGAAGGCGCGTTACGACTTCGGCGCGATCGACTTCACCTCGATCACCGCCTACGAGACCACCTCCGGTTACAGCCGTGGCGACACCGACGGTGGCGCCGCGGTGAACTTCCCGGTGAACGGCGTGCCGAACGGCTACGGCCAGTCGATGGGCCGCATCCGTGACCTGGACCAGTGGACCCAGGAATTCCGCCTGGCCAGCCATGACGACAGCGCGTTGCAGTGGCAGGCCGGTGCCTTCTACTTCAACGGCAGCGACACCACCGACTTCTACCAGCGCGCCTGGTTCCTGCAGGGCGCGGCCCGCAACCCGAACAACTGGGTGCGCCTGCGCAACAAGAACACCTCGTGGGCCGGCTTCGGCCAGCTGAGCTATGCCTTCACCGACAAGTTCACCGTCACGGCCGGCCTGCGCCAGACCCGGGACGAGAAGCACACCCGCCTGCTGAAGACGGCTGACACTGCCGCTGGCGTGGTCACCTACAAGGGCCGCACCGACGTCAAGATGTCCGACACCACCCCGAGCTGGGATCTGAGCGCGATGTATCAGATCACGCCGGACGTGAGCGTCTATGCCAAGGTCGCCCGCGGCTTCCGCGGCCCGACCATCCAGGGCCGCTCGGCCGTGTTCAATGCCGACTTCACCACCGCCGATTCCGAGACCATCCTGTCCTGGGAAGCGGGCGTGAAGAGCAGCCTGTGGGACAACCGCCTGCGCTTGAACGCCACCGCGTTCACCTACACCGTCAACGACATCCAGCTCAACGGCAACGATTCGGACGGCAACGGCGTGCTGTTCAACGCCGACAAGGCCAAGGCCTATGGTTTCGAAGCGGACATGGAGCTGCGCCCGATCCCGAACCTGACCCTTAGCGCCGGCCTGAGCCTGCTGCACAGCGAGATCAAGGACAAGCGCGTCTACGCGCAGGTCTGCGGCCTCAACGGCCAGGTGGTGTGCACGGTGAATGACCCAACCATCAAGGTCGGTGCCAACACCTTCGCGCAGATCGACGGCAACCCGCTGCCGAACGCGCCGAAGTACAACGTCAACCTGGCCGCCCGCTACGACTTCCCGGTCAGCGACGCGGGCACCATGTTCGTCTCCACCGACTGGAACAAGCAGGGCTACACCAGCTTCGTGCTGTACGACAGCAAGGAGTTCAACTCCAAGGGTGATTTCGAAGGCGGCCTGAAGATCGGCTACTCGGGCAACTACGGTGCCTACGAAGTGGCGCTGTTCGCGCGCAACATCACCAACGAGAAGAACCTCAAGGGTGTGATCGAGAACTATATGGCTGCGGTCTACAACGAACCGCGCACCGTCGGTGTCTCGCTGAACATGAACTGGTAAGGCGTTGCCACGGTGGCGGGTCTTCACGCCATCGCACTGCTGGAATGCAAAGGGCGGCCCGGTGATCCGGGTCGCCCTTTTTCATGGCCTTCGACGGTAGCCGGATCGCAATCCGGCGCCGTGCTCGGCGCTTCAACGTGCCGGCAGCAGCGCCTGCAGCCGCGACTCCAGCTCCTGCTGGCGCCAGCCCGCCAGTGCGGCCGGCCATTGGCGGCGCTCCAGGTAGCTTTCCAGATGCTTGCGCGAGGCCAGCACGCCATCCGGCAGGCCCAGCTCGCGGCTGCGCTCGGCAACGGCGTCCTGCAGCCTCTTCAGTGCCTGCTTGTTGGTGTCGTTGGCGGGCAATGCCAGCGGTGCCTCGGCCTCATCGGCCAGCGGCGTGTCCAGCGCCTGCCACACCGCGCCAGCGAGTTTGCGCGGTGCCTTCGGGAACTGTTCAAACAGCGTGGCCAGCGCGGCGGCATCGGCCGGTGGCGTGCGTGCCAGCGTGGCGGCCAGTTCGTTGTCCAGGATCCAGCTGCGCGGGCGGTCGCTGCTGCGTGCCTGCACATCACGCCAGCGCAGCAGGCGCAGCAGGCGGCGCTGCGCGGGAGCATCGAGAAACTGCGCTGAGCGCATCGCCAGATGCGGCCAGCGGTCCTCGTCATTGGCGACGCTGGCCAGCAGGCGCTCGCCGTCGTCGTGCAGCCACTGCTGGCGGCCCAGCGCCTGCAACTTGGCATCGATGGCGTCATGCAGCGCGAACAGGTGCTCAACGTCGTCGGCGGCGTACTGCAGCTGCGATTCCGAGAGCGGACGGCGCATCCAGTCCGAACGGGTTTCGCCCTTGGCCAGCGCCACGCCGGTGATCTCCGCAACCAGCTTCTGGTAACCCATGCCGCCACCGATACCGGCCAGCGAGGCACCGATCTGGGTGTCGAACAGCGGTCGCGGCAACACGCCGCAGGCCCACTTGAAGGCGACCAGATCTTCGCTGGCGCTGTGCATCACCTTGATGATCGATTCATCGGCCAGCCAGGGCGCCAATGCTTCGGTCATGCCGGGAATCAGCGGATCGATCAGCAGGATGTCCTGCCCGACCGCCATCTGCACCAGAGCCAACTGCGGCCAGAACGTGCGTTCACGGATGAATTCGGTGTCCAGGCCGATGCGGGCCGGACGCTGCTGGAAGTACGCATCCAGCTCGGCGGGGGTGGTGATCCAGGTTGCCACGGGTCAGGGCCTACTACTCGGGTTTGCTCAGGCAGGGGAGAATAGCCTAACGTCGGTCCGCGTCCGTGCCGAAGGAGATCCTGCTTGCGTTTTCCGCTGTCGTCCGTGCTGTGCACCGCTCTGGCCGTGGCCCTGGCCGGTTGCACACCGTCGCCCTCGGCGACACCGGAGCCGGGGCCGGCTGCTGGCGAAGACGCGCGGCCGCAGGAAGGCTCACTGGCGGAGCCGACACCGGGGGCCGGGCAGGGCAGCGTCACCATTGCCGGTGAGGATGCCACCGAGGACGTGCAGCGGTGGACACCGCCACGGGTCGACCGGCAGGGCCGCAGCGTCGCCCAGCTGCGCCGCGCAGCCGAGAAGGCGTTCAGCGAAGGGCACCTGTACGAAGACGCCGACGCGGCGGTTCCGCTGTGGCTGGCGGTGCAGGAGGAAGACCCGGATGACCGCCTCGCCCGCAGCGGCCTGCAGCGTGCTCGCCAGCGCCTGCAGCAGCAGGCCGATGCCCTGCTGGTTCGGCCACTGCGGCAGCGCGAGGCGCTGGCCGAGGCGAGTCGCCAGGCGCTGGTGCTGCTGACCCTGGCGCCGAAGGATGAGAAGGTGCGCGCGCTGCAGGGCCGGGTGGAGCTCGCCCAGCGCGTGGTGGCCTATAACCGTGCTGGCGAGGAAGACCTGCGGTCGGGGCGGATCGGTGAGGACGGTGACGGTGCGATCGGCAACTTCCGTGAAGCGCTGGCTCTGGACGAACACAACAGCCGGGCGCGGCAGGGCCTGGCGGCGGCCGAAAGTGGCCTGATCCGCCGGGCCGAGGACGCCGCGCGCGTGCGCGACTTTGCCAGTGCGGGCACCTGGCTGGCCGAAGCCAGCAAGGTCCGTGACTCGTCACCGACCATTGCCGATGCCTTCGAGCGCATCGAGCAGATCCGCGCCGCCGCGCTGCTGCAGCTGCGTGATGAGGGCCTGCGCGAGCTGGCGACGCCGCAGGGGCTGAAGCCGGCGCGCGAAAAGCTGGCCGAGGCCCTGCGCATCGCCTTGCCGGGGGATGCGGTGGTGGCCCAGCTGCGCGAACGCATCGATCTGGCCACCCATTACGGCAGCTTCCGCCCGGGTCAGGTGTTCAGCGACGCGATGCGTGATGGTGGGCGCGGTCCGCAGATGGTGGTTGTGCCGCATGGCGGCTTCCAGATGGGCGCGGGTGATGCCGAGCCCGGCTCCACCGACGCCGAGCGCCCCTCCCATTACGTTCGCTTTGACCGCGGCTTCGCGATGGCGATCACCGAGGTTACCGTCGGCGATTTCGAGCGCTATGTGAAGTCGACCAATGCACGACCACGTGCGACCCGGCGCGGCCACTCGGTGGTCTATGACGAGCGCAGCGGCAATTTCATCCGCCGTAGCGGCGTCGACTGGCGTTCGGATTACGATGGCGCGCGCGCACTGGGCAACTCGCCGGTGATGCATGTCAGCGTGCGGGATGCCGAGAACTACGCGGCATGGCTGTCCGAGCAGACCGGACGCAGCTACCGGCTGCCGAGCGAGGCCGAATTCGAATATGCGCTGCGCGCCGGGAGCAGTGGCCGCTACCCCTGGGGAGACGCGGGTACGCCGCCGCCGGGCAGCGGCAATTTCACCGGCAGCAAGGACGTCTCGCCTTCGGGTCGGCACTGGCACAACGCTTTCATCGGCTATGGCGATGGCTGGTGGGGACCGGCGCCGGTGGCCAGTTTCCAGGCCAATGCTTTCGGCCTGCACGACATGGCCGGGAATCTGAGCGAATGGGTGGCCGACTGCTGGCACGCCAGCTACCGGCGTGCGCCGTCCGACGGTGTCGCCTGGTTCAACCCGGGCTGCCGGTCACGGGTGATCCGGGGCGGCAATTGGGCCAATGCGCCCGAGCAGACCCGTGCGGCCTGGCGGCAATCGCAGGATTCGGACACCACCAATGCGCGCATCGGCTTCCGTCTGGTGCGCGGCATCTGAGCGGCATCGGGCTTCACCCGCTGCTGGCGTCCGCGCACTAAGATTGCGCCGTGCCCGCCAGCCGGCGGGGTCTGCTGGAAGACCACCGATGCGCAACGATCCCTTTTCCCGCTCGCCCCAAGGCCCGCAGCGACGCGGCCTGTTCGGCAACATCCGCTGGTGGGTGCTGCTGCTGGCGGCGGGCTATGCGGTGTTCTACTGGTTCTCCAATCGCACCGTCGATCCCTACACCGGCGAGAAGGTGATGATCGACAGCAGCCTGGATGCGCGCCAGGAGACCGCGCTCGGTCTGCAGGCCTACCAGCAGATCCTCTCGCAGGAACGGCCGATGGATCCGAATGCGCCGATCGCGCGCGATGTGCGCGACATCGCGCAGCGCCTGATCGCCAAGGTCGATGTGGTGGAGACCGCGCTGGCAAAGGAGCACGGCGTGCAGCCGGCGCATTTCGCGCGGGATTTCCAGTGGGAAGTGAATGTGATCCCGTCCGAGCAGGCCAATGCGTTCTGCCTGCCGGGCGGCAAGATGGCGGTCTACACCGGCCTGGTGCCGGTGGCGCGTACGCGTGATGCGATGGCGGTGGTGATGGGCCATGAGATCGCCCACGCGCTGCTGCGCCATGGTGCGCAGCGGATGGCGCAGCAGAAGCTGACCCAGATCGGGCAGATGGCCGGTGCCGCCAGCGGCATGGATGCGCAGCAGCAACAGATGATGATGTCGGCGATGGGCTACGGCTATCTGCTGCCCTATGCGCGCAGCCACGAGACGCAGGCCGACGAAGTGGGGCTGATGCTGGCCGCAGCGGCGTGCTTCGATCCCCGCGAGGCAGTGCCATTGTGGCAGCGCATGGGCCAGGCCAGTGGCGGCCAGGCGCCGCCGGAGTTCGCCTCCACCCACCCGAATCCGGGCACCCGCATCCAGAACCTGCAGGCACTGATGCCGAAGGCGCTCGAGTACCGGCAGAAGTTCTGCGAGCAGGCAAAGTAGGGGGGTGTTCGTCAGGGCTGCGCCCTGCACCTGCCGAAGCCAGAGCAACAGCAACAGCAACAGCAACAGCAACAGCAACAGCAACAGCAACAGCAACAGCGTGCATTCCGTGGGGTGGCGGGGTGGGTCCGGTTGCGGGGGCCGCTGCAAGTCCCCCTCCGGGGCCCGGCCCAGCCGCGGGCGGCTGTGCGTTCGGGCGCTTGCGAAGCAGTGCTTCGCAAGCAAAGCGCCCTCACCCATGTAAGCTCGGTCGCCGCATCCATGCGGCTCACGCCCCCGCAACCGGACCCACCCCGCCTTCGACAGATTTCTGCTGCTGTTGGTAGGTGTCGACCTTGGTCGACACGGTAGATCCATGCGATGCGTGGATGCTTTTCGATCTCGATTTGAAATATTCGATTCCGATGGAGAGTCATCCAGCATGGCGTGGATCTACACGATCGCGGAAAACTGTCAGAGGTGGGGCGGTGTCGGAGTGCGGGGTGTCAGCCGCATGGGCCCGAGGCATGCCTCGGGCGGGTTGGGCAGGACGCCCAACCCCGGTCTGGCCGTGTGCGCAGGAAAGCGCACACGAGCAAGCGGCTGCCAAGCCTACACGGACGTACTTGCGGCGTCCCCGCACTCCGACACCGTCCCGCCAACCCACGGATAGCCCGCTTTTGACGTTGACGTTGATTCTGCGGGTGCAGGGCTGCAAGCCCTGCCGGCCCCCTAGAACGGAGTCGCGGACTCGAACGCGAGTGTTTCGCCCGTCACCGGATGGGTGAACCGCAGGCTGCGCGCATGCAGGTGCACGCGTTGCGCCGGTGCCGCGCCATACAGGACATCACCGACGATGGGATGGCCGAGGCTGGCCGTGTGCAGGCGCAGCTGATGGCTGCGGCCGGTGATCGGTTCCAGCTCCACGCGGGTACGCTGCGCTTCCACCTCACGCGCCATTACGCGCCAGCGCGTCAGCGCCGGCTTGCCGCGTTCGTGATCGACCATCTGCTTCGGCCGGTTCGGCCAGTCCACAATCAGCGGCAGATCCACGTCGCCGGCATCGCCTTCAAGCAGTCCCTCCACGATCGCTTCATAGCGCTTGCCAACCCGGCGCTGCTCGAACTGCATCGACAACGCCGCCTGCATGTCCTTGCCACGCGCATGCAGCAGCAGCCCGGAAGTCACCTGGTCCAGGCGGTGCACGGTCAACGCATCCGGGTACAGCGCCTGCAGGCGCGCGACGACGCAGTCCTGGTTCTCGGCGCTGCGGCCGGGCACGGACAGCAGGCCGGCGGGCTTTTCAGCCACCAGCAGCGCGTCGTCGATGTAGTGCAGGTGGATCATGCGGTTCCAGGAATTCCAAATGAAAACGGGGAAGCCGAAGCCTCCCCGTCTTCTGCGGTGAGCGTACCGACCAACGGTCGGTACCCACCATCGCGGTGGAGGTACCGGCCGTGGCCGGTACCGCCTGCATCAGCCCAGCAGGTGGGCGACGCCGGCGCGCTCTTCTTCCAGCTCGGCCAGGGTCTTGTCGATGTACTTCTGGCTGAAGTCGTCGATCGGCAGATCCTTGACCAGGGTGTACTTGCCGTTCTCGGTGGTCACCGCGAAACCGAAGATCACGCCTTCCGGAATGCCGTAGGAACCGTCGGACGGCACGCCCATGGTGACCCACTTGCCGTTGCTGCCCAGCACCCAGTCACGCACGTGGTCGATGGCGGCATTGGCGGCCGAAGCGGCCGAGGACGAGCCACGGGCTTCGATGATCGCCGCGCCGCGCTTGCCGACGGTCGGGATGAACGTGTTGGCGTTCCACTCCTGGTCGTTGATCGCATCGGCGATCGAGGCGCCGTCGGCGGTGGCGAAACGGTAGTCCGGGTACATGGTCGGGCTGTGGTTGCCCCACACCACCAGCTTCTCCATGCCACCGACCGGCTTGCCGAGCTTGGCCGACAGCTGGCTCAGCGCGCGGTTGTGGTCCAGGCGCAGCATGGCGGTGAAGTTCTCCGGCTTCAGGTCCGGAGCCGACTTCATCGCGATGTAGGCATTGGTGTTGGCCGGGTTGCCGACCACCAGCACCTTCACGTCACGGCTGGCGACCTTGTTCAGCGCGGCGCCCTGGGCGGTGAAGATCTTGGCGTTCTCCAGCAGCAGGTCCTTGCGCTCCATGCCCGGGCCACGCGGACGTGCGCCGACCAGCAGGGCGATGTCGGCGTCCTTGAACGCGACTTCGGCGTCATCGGTGCCAACCATGCCGGCCAGCAGCGGGAACGCGCAGTCTTCCAGCTCCATCATCACGCCCTTCAGGGCGGCCTGGGCCTTGTCGACCGGCAGTTCCAGCAGCTGCAGGATGACCGGCTGGTCCTTGCCCAGCATTTCGCCGGAGGCGATGCGGAACAGCAGGGCATAACCGATCTGGCCGGCGGCGCCGGTCACGGCAACACGAACGGGTGCTTTCATGGGGGTTTCCTCTTGCTTGCAAGCGTTTGATGGGGCGCCGCGGGCATGGCCACGCAGGCCGGGCGGGCGGCGGGGAACAGGGAAACGGCCACCCGTGGGTGGCCGTTTCGAAAGGGGGTCAGGCGGCGAGGTGCTTGTTCCACTCCGCGACGCGGTCGGCCTGGGCGGCCAGCACGGCGTCGACGTCGCCTTCCAGGGTGATCGAATGGATCACGTCGCCCTGCTTGACCGAATCGACGATGGCCTGGCCTTCCAGGACCTTGCCGAAGACGGTGTGGCGGCCGTCCAGCCAATCGGTCTTGATGTGGGTGATGAAGAACTGGCTGCCGTTGGTGTTCGGGCCGGCGTTGGCCATCGACAGCGAGCCGACCTCGTGCTTCACGCCATTCTTCTCGTCTTCGAACTTGTAGCCCGGGCCGCCGGTGCCACGACCCTGCGGGCAGCCGCCCTGGATCATGAAGTCGGCGATCACGCGGTGGAAGATCAGGCCGTCATAGAAGCCGTGCTTGACCAGGTTCACGAAGTTGGCCACGGTCAGCGGCGCCTTGTCGGCGAACAGCTCGACCTTGATCGGGCCCTGGGTGGTGTCGAAAGTGGCGATGAGGGACATGAAGATCCTTGGTGCAAAGGGGGAATGCGTCTAGCCACCTAGTTTACACCTGCCTCGTGGCGGCGGTGCCTTCGACCATCGGTGGAGCCCCCGCCTTCAGCCAGGGGAAGGGAGCCGAGGGGCCGTCCTGGCGACCTCGGCCGAAGCGGTGGACAGCCAGCTGAATGGGCCGTTTGGCCGGCGTGAAATCCATCTTTTCGCGAATCGTCAAGTTCGACGTATAATGTTGGACTTCTTTTTCCAAATCCGGCGCCGACTGGCCCCCTTTCGTATGTCCATCGAAAATCTTCGCAACATCGCCATCGTCGCCCACGTCGACCATGGCAAGACCACCCTGGTCGACCAGCTGCTGAAGCAGTCCGGCACCCTGTCCGAGCGCACCGTCCTCGCCGAGCGCGTGATGGACAGCAACGACCAGGAAAAGGAACGCGGCATCACCATCCTGGCCAAGAACACCGCCATCACCTGGGAAGACAAGAAGACCGGCATCAAGAACCGGATCAACATCGTCGACACCCCCGGCCACGCCGACTTCGGCGGTGAGGTCGAGCGCGTGCTGTCGATGGTCGACACCGTGCTGATCCTGGTCGATGCGATGGACGGCCCGATGCCGCAGACCCGCTTCGTGACCCAGAAGGCCTTCGCGATGGGCTTCAAGCCGATCGTCGTGGTCAACAAGGTCGACCGTCCGGGCGCCCGTCCGGAGTGGGTGATCGACCAGGTCTTCGACCTGTTCGACAAGCTCGGTGCCACCAACGAGCAGCTGGACTTCCCGATCGTCTACGCCTCGGGCCTGAACGGCTACGCGGGCCTGGAAGACACCGTGCGCGACGGCGACATGACCCCGCTGTACGAAGCGATCATGCAGCACGCGCCGAAGCCGGAAGTGGACCCGGAAGGCCCGTTCCAGATGCGCATCAGCCAGCTGGACTACAACAACTTCGTGGGCGTGATCGGCATCGGCCGCATCCAGCGCGGCACCCTGAAGAAGAACATGCAGGTCGCGGTCATCGACCGTGAAGGCAAGAAGCGCAACGGCAAGGTGCTGCAGGTGCTGGGCTTCATGGGCCTGGAGCGCATCGAGCAGGATTCGGCCGAGGCCGGCGACATCGTGGCCATCTCCGGCATCCAGGAGCTGACCATCTCCGACACCATCTGCGCACCGGACTTCCCGGAAGCCCTGCCTGCGCTGACCGTCGACGAGCCGACCATCTCGATGACCTTCCAGGTGAACAATTCGCCGTTCGCCGGCAACAAGGACCTGTCCGGTGGCAAGTTCCTGACCAGCCGCCAGATCAAGGACCGCCTGGACCGTGAAAAGGTCCACAACGTGGCCCTGAAGGTCGAGCAGCTGGAAGACGCCGACAAGTTCCTGGTCTCCGGCCGTGGCGAACTGCACCTGTCGGTGCTGATCGAGAACATGCGCCGCGAAGGCTACGAGCTGGCCGTGTCGCGCCCGGAAGTGATCATCAAGGAAATCGACGGCCAGCTGATGGAGCCGATCGAGCAGCTGGTGGTGGACATCGAGGAAGTGCACCAGGGCGGCGTGATGGAAAAGCTGGGCACCCGCAAGGGCCAGTTGAAGAACATGGAATCGGACGGCAAGGGCCGCGTGCGCCTGGAGTACCAGATCCCGGCGCGTGGCCTGATCGGCTTCCAGAACGAGTTCAAGACCCTGACCCAGGGTTCGGGCCTGCTGTTCCATGTGTTCGACCACTACGGCCCGAAGGAACAGGGCGCCATCGCCAAGCGCATCAACGGCGTGATGATCGCCAATGCGCCGGGCGTCACCCCGGCCTACTCGCTGGGCCCGCTGCAGGAACGCGGCAAGCTCTTCGCTGCCGAAGGCGACAACGTGTATGAAGGTCAGCTGGTCGGCATCCACTCCAAGGACAACGACCTGACCGTCAACGCGATCAAGACCAAGCCGCTGACCAACATGCGCGCTTCCGGCAAGGACGATGCGATCCAGCTGACCCCGGCGATCAAGTACTCGCTGGAACAGGCCCTGGACTTCATCGAAGACGACGAGCTGGTCGAGATCACCCCGAAGGAGATCCGCCTGCGCAAGAAGTTCCTGACCGAGAGCGACCGCAAGAAGGCTTCGCGCGGCGGCTGAGCCAGCACCCCGTGAACCAGAGCGGCTACAACCCGGATCCACACCGGCATCCGGGTCTGCACGTCATCGCCCTGCTCGAAGCGAGCAAGGCGATGCTGGCGCTGTTGGCCGCCACCGGGCTGGAAGTGCTCGGACCGCAGCCGCTTCGGCACGGCATCATGGTCCTGATCCGGCGTTTCAGCCTGGATCCGGACCATGGCACCCTGCCCTCGCTGCTGCATATGATCAACCCCGACGCGGTCCACCTGGCCGCGGCAGGGATGATCGGCTACGGCCTGCTGCACCTGGTCGAAGCCTGGGGCCTGTGGCGGGCCAAGGCCTGGGCCTCCTGGCTGGGCTGCCTGACTGCCTCGCTGTACCTGCCCTTCGACATCTTCGCGATCATCCGCCACCCCGGCTGGCCGTCGTGGACGATCCTGGCGATCAACCTGATCGTGGTCTACGTTCTCGCCCGCGACCTGCGCAAGCGCCACCGCTGACCACCGGCTACACTGGGGATTGGAGCCGACCAAGCCGCCCCATGCGCCCGTCCTTGCCGCCTCTGCTGACCTGCCTGCTCGCCGCGCTGCCTGCGCTGCTTTCGGCTGGCTGCAGCCCGGCCACGCCCAGCGCGCATGCGGCCGAACCTGCGAGCCGCAACGTGCCGTTCCCGTACGCTGAAACCGATGTTGCCGACCTGCAGGCGCGGATGACCGCCGGTGAACTGGACAGCACCACCCTGACCCAGGCCTACCTGCAGCGCATCGCCGCCCTGGATCGGGCCGGGCCCCGCCTGCGCGCGGTGATCGAGCTCAACCCCGATGCCCTGAAGGAAGCCGCGGCGCGCGACCGCGAGCGCCGCGATGGACGCCTGCGGGGCCCGCTGCACGGCATCCCGGTACTGCTGAAGGACAACATCAACGCTGCGCCGATGGCCACCAGTGCCGGCTCTCTGGCCCTGCAGGGGTTCCGCCCTGACGATGCGTATCTGGTGCGGCGCCTGCGCGAGGCCGGGGCCGTGGTGCTGGGCAAGACCAATCTCAGCGAATGGGCCAATTTCCGCGGCAACGATTCGGTGTCCGGCTGGAGCGCGCGCGGTGGCCAGACCCGCAATCCCTATCGCCTCAGCCACTCGCCTTGCGGCTCCAGCAGCGGCAGCGCGGTAGCGGTCGCCGCCAACCTGGCCAGCGTGGCGATCGGCACCGAAACCGACGGCAGCATCGTCTGCCCTGCGGCGATCAATGGCATCGTCGGCCTCAAGCCGACCGTTGGCCTGGTCAGCCGCGATGGGATCATCCCGATTTCCTTCAGCCAGGACACTGCGGGGCCGATGACACGCAGCGTCGCCGACGCTGCCGCCGTACTGACCGCAATTGCCGGCCGCGATGATGCCGACCCGGCCACCGCAACCATGCCCGGCCGTGCGGTGTACGACTACACCGCGCGGCTGGATCCGCAGGGACTGCGTGGCAAGCGCATCGGCCTGCTGCAGACGCCGCTGCTGAAATACCGCGGCATGCCGCCACTGATCGAACACGCCGCCACCGAGCTGCGTCGGGCCGGTGCCGTCCTGGTGCCGGTGGAGCTGCCCAACCAGGGCGCCTGGGCCGACGCCGAACGCAAGGTGCTGCTGTACGAGTTCAAGGCCGGGCTGGAGCGTTACTTCAGCGCCCACCGCGCTCCCCTGCACAGCCTGGCCGAATTGATCGCCTTCAACCAGGCGCACAGCAAGCAGGAACTGGGCCTGTTCGGCCAGGAACTGCTGGTGGAAGCCGACGCTACCGCCGGCCTGGCTGACCCCGCCTATATCCGCGCACGCAGCGATGCGCGCAGGTTGGCGGGCCCGGAAGGCATCGATGCCGCCCTCGCCGCCCACCAGCTCGACGCCCTGGTCGCGCCGACCACCGGCGTGGCGTGGCCGATCCGCAGCGAAGGCGACGACTTCCCCGGCGAGAGCTACAGTGCCGCCGCCGTCGCCGGCTATCCCAGCCTCAGCGTGCCGATGGGCCAGATCGATGGCCTGCCGGTCGGCCTGCTGTTCATGGGCACCGCCTGGAGCGAGCCGAAGCTGATCGAGATGGCCTACGCCTACGAGCAGCGCACGCGCGCACGGCGCCCGCCGCACTTCGATACCGACACGCTGATCGACGCCGGCGAGCCGTGATCGTGTTTCTGTAGAGCCGAGCCCACGCTCGGCTTCAACGGAAAATCGAAAGCAGCCGAGCATGGCTCGGCTCTACAGCGGCTGGTCGGGCTCCGCTGGCACGATTGCCGCCTCACCGTCTTCAGCCCCCGGCGAACGCACATCTGCAGTACGTGCACGTGGACCACGCGGCATGTCCAGCTCGTCAGCATGCTGCAGCCGCGCACGCAGCTGCGGCAGCGACTGCGGATGCTCACGCGCGAGGAAATCGAGCATGCGCTCGCGTACCAGGCAACGCAGGTCGAACGCGTCGCCGGAGCTGCGCGCACTCACCAGCAGCCGCACCTGGATCGCACGCTCGCTGGTTTCGGTCACCTGGGTCACGCAGACCCGGCCATCCCACAATGCCTCACCCCGGCAGATGCGCTCCAACTCAGCGCGGATCGCCGCGATCGGGGCACGATAGTCCAGCCACAGAAACGCCGTACCGAGCAGATCGGCGCTGCGCCGGGTCCAGTTCTGGAAGGGGTTCTCGATGAACCAGGTCAGCGGCACCACCATCCTCCGCTCGTCCCAGATGCGTACCACCACGTAGCTGCTGCCGATCTCCTCGATGCGTCCCCACTCGCCTTCGACGATCACCACATCGTCCAGCCGGATCGGCTGGGTCACTGCAATCTGCAGGCCGGCGATCAGGTTGCCGAACACCGGCTTTGCGGCGATACCGGCCACCAGGCCGATGAGGCCCGCCGAGGCCAGCAGCGCGGTGCCGATCTTCTGCACCATGGGAAAGGTCAACAGCACCAGCGAAGCACCCAGCACGATGATGCCGCCCATCAGCACACGGCTGAGCACCCGCGTCTGGGTCTGGATGCGGCGCGCTTCCAGATTATCGGAGACATCGATGGGATGGCTGCGCAGGATGGCCCGCTCACCCGCTGCCACTGCGCGTACCAGCAGCCAGATGAAGCAGGCGGTCAGTGCGATATGCAGCACCCGTTGCAGGTTGCCCAGAAGGGGATCCTGCAGTGGCGTGGCCTGCAGTGCAGGGATCAACAGCAGCAGCGGCCATGCGGTGGCCATTGGCAGCCCGAGCACACGCCCGATGCGCGCGCGCCGCCGATCACGCCCTTTCAGCCGGTGGTAGATCCACAGGATCAGCCACGCGCCGATGCCGCCCACTACTGCTGCCAATCCCAACGGCCATGCGTAGGCCTGTGCGCTTTGCCAGTGCACCGTTGCCACCTCCACTCGAACAGCCAAGCAGACAGCCTCGCGCATGGGGCATGAGCGTCACGTCAGCCGTTCGTAAGCAGGGTGTTGGTGGGCAGGGCTTGCAGCCCTGCACCTGCCCAGAAGCCGAAGCAACAGCAACGGCAACAGCAACAGCCGAAGCAGAAGCGGGTTTCCTGTGGGATGGCGGGGTGGGTCCGGTTGCGGGGGGCGCTGCAAGTACCCCTCCGGGGCCCGGCCCAGCCGCTGGCGGCTGCGCGTTCGGGCGCTTGCGAAGCAGTGCTTCGCAAGCGAAGCGCCCTCACCCATGTAAGCTCGGTCGCCGCATCCATGCGGCTCACGCCCCCGCAACCGGACCCACCCCGCCTTCGACAGTTCCCGCGGCTGTTGGTGGGTGCCGACCGTTGGTCGGCACGGGGTCAGATCCCGTTGCTGCGCAACGGGCTCCTACCCCATTTTCAATATTGATATCTGACAGAAAAATCGTGTCGACCCAAGTCGACACCTACCAACAGCCGCCATTACCAGTGGATCCACGCCATGCGTGGATGATTCATTCGATATCTGACAGATGTGCCGACCAACGGTCGGCACCCACCAACAGCGCACGACATCTGTCAGAGGCGGGGCGGTGTGGGTGGGCAGGACCGTTGGCGCCATGGATGGGTTTACGGCGTGTCCTGACCACCCACGCCACCCCGCCACCCCACGGAATGCCGCTTCGGCTTTTGCCGTTGCCGTTGATTGCAGCAGGTGCAGGGCTGCAAGCCCTGCCGAAAACCCCTTACCGCACTTGCTCCTGCTTGCGCACGATCGCCATCGCGATCTCCAGCGACTGCTCGTAGTTCAACCGCGGGTCCACCGTCGAACGATACGCACGCTCCAGGTCGCGCTCGGTCAGTTCGCGCGCGCCGCCGATGCACTCGGTCACGTCCTCGCCGGTCAGTTCCAGATGCACACCGCCCAGGCGCGTACCGGCGGCCGCATGCAGATCGAACGACATCTCCACCTCGCCACGCACGTTGTCGAAGCGGCGTGTCTTGAAACCGTTGGCGGTGCTTTCGGTATTGCCATGCATCGCATCGCACACCCACAGCACGCGGCGACCATCACGCTTGACCGCGTCCAGCAGCGGCGGCAGTTTCTCGGCGATCTGCGTTGCGCCCATCCGATGGATGAAGCTCAGGCGGCCCGGCTCGTCATGTGGGTTGAGCACATCGATCAGGCGCAGCAGCTGGTCCGGTGTCACCGACGGGCCCACCTTGATCGCAATCGGATTGCGCACGCCACGCAGGTACTCCACGTGCGCGCCATCGAGCGCGGCCGTGCGCATGCCGATCCACGGGTAATGCGTGCTCAGGTTCAACCAGCCCTGCTGGCGCGGCACCTGGCGGGTCAACGCCTGCTCGTAGGGCAGCAGCAGCGCTTCGTGCGAAGTGTAGAAGTCGATGCGGTTGAGGTTGTGCACGCGGGCCCCGGCCAGGGTCTCCATGAAGTGCACCGCATCGCCGATCGAGGCCACCATCTTCTGGTACTCGGCCGCCAGCGGCGAGTGGCTTACCCACTCCAGGTTCCAGTATTCGGGGTGGTGCAGGTCGGCGAAACCGCCGTCGATCAGCGCACGCACGAAGTTCATCGTCATCGCCGAATGCGCGTGGGCCTGCAGCATCCGCTTCGGGTCCGGCAGGCGCGCCGCTTCGGTGAACGCCGGTGCGTTGATCACATCACCGCGGTAGCTGGGCAGGGTCACGCCGTCGCGGGTCTCGGTGTCGGCCGAGCGCGGCTTGGCGTACTGGCCAGCGAAGCGGCCCACGCGGATCACCGGCTGGCGCAGGCCGTGCACCAGCACCAGGCTCATCTGCAGCAGTACCTTCAGGCGGTTGGAGATGGTGCCCGATTCGCAGTCGCTGAAGTTCTCGGCGCAGTCGCCGCCCTGCAGCAGGAAGCGCTTGCCTTCCTGGGCCTCGGCCAGCTGCTGCTTCAACGCCAGGATCTCCCACGAGGTGACCAGCGGCGGCAGCCGCTTCAGCTCGTGCAGAGCGGCGTCCAATGCCACCGGGTCCGGGTAGGTCGGCATCTGCAGCGCGGTCTTGCCACGCCAGCTCTCCGGCGACCAGGCAGCGCCAGCAGTGGTCGCGGCGGGATCGGAGACGGGCGGAACGGCGGACAGGCTCATTGCAGACTTCCGGGGTGGGGGGCGGTCATGGTCGCAGAGCCAGCCGCCGACGCAAAGGCCCATCCCCACCGCCCCGGCCACCTGAACGGCAGGGAAAGGCCAACGCCAGCAGCCAGATCCAGCATGGCCAGCCGCACGGGACAGGCGCATGATCTGTTACGGAGTAACACTTCCACGTCATGGACCGGCCCCTTCCACACCCAGCCGCCCCCTCTCTCACCATGAAGCCCTCACCCCTCGCTACCGGCATTGCCTTCGCCCTGGCCTTGGCCAGCCTGCCCGCCTTCGCCGCAACGACCGACGACACCTCTTCCTCCGTCAAGGATCTGGACGCAGTCACCGTCCACGCCCAGCTCGACCAGGCCCGCAACGCGCTGTCGCCGGACATCGGCAGCAGCCAGTACCAGATCACCGCCGAGGACATCCAGAAGCAGCCGCTGGGTGCCTCCGCGCCGCTCAGCCAGGTACTGCTGCAGGCCCCGGGCGTGGTCCAGGATTCCTATGGCGGCGTGCACGTGCGCGGCGACCACGCCAATCTGCAGTACCGCATCAATGGCGTGCTGCTGCCCGAATCGATCTCCGGCTTCGGCCAGACACTGGATGCACGCACCATCAAGAGCATCCGCCTGATGGATGGCGCGCTGCCGGCGCAGTTCGGCGAGCGCACCGCTGCAGTGGTCGACATCAGCACCCGCAATGGCGCCGAGCTCGGCAATGGCGGCAGCGCCGGTCTGACCGCAGGCTCGTTCGGCAAGATCAATCCGAATGCCTCGTGGTGGGGCAACCAGGGGCGATGGAGCTGGTTCCTGACCGGCAACTACGACCAGAACGAGGTTGGCCTGGAGAGCCCGACCCGCTCGCGCAAGCCGCTGCACGACGACACCCACCAGGGCAAAGCGTTCGCTGACCTCACCTACCTGGTCAACGAGAACACGCGCCTGAGCGTGTTCGCCGGCTTCGCCAACAATCGCTTCCAGATCCCGGTCAACCCCGGGCAGACCCCGCAGTTCGGTTACCTGGACACCACCACCTTCGACTCCAGCCAGCTGGATGAAACCCAGCGCGAGACCACCCGCTTCGGCATGCTCGTGCTGCAGGGCGCGCTGGGCAGCACCGCCTACCAACTGTCAGCCGGGCAGCGCTACAGCGATGTGGCGTTCAACCCGGATGTCATCGGCGACCTGGTATTCAGTGGCGTCGCCTCGCAGGTGCAGCGCAGCAACCGCGCCAACACGCTGCAGGCCGATTTCTCCACCCCACTGGGCAGCGACCACACGCTGCGCTATGGCCTGTATGGCAACTACGAGAACGCGCGGGCCAGCAACAGCAGCTGGGTGTTCCCGGTCGATGACGCCGGCCAGCAGTCCAGCACCACGCCGCTGCTGATACCTGACCACAGTGCCTTCCATGCCAGCACGCTGGCGTTGTACGTGCAGGATGAATGGAAGATCGGCGACGACTGGACCGTCAACTACGGCCTGCGCGGAGATCGCTACAAGGCCTTTGGCCACACCGAGGGCCAGCTCAGCCCCCGCGTGGGCGTGGCCTGGAATGCCAGCGACAGCACCACCGTGCATGCCGGCTATTCGCGCTACTTCACGCCACCGGCCAGTGAGCTGATCGCCAGCAGCGATATCGCGCTGTACGACGGCACCACCAACCAGCAGCCGAGCGGCGGCAACAACACGCCACTGGCCGAGCGCAGCGACTACTACGACATCGGCGTGTCGCAGCAGGTGGGCGAACACCTGACCCTGGGCCTGGATGCCTATGACCGACGCGTCGCACGCCTGCAGGACGAAGGCCAGTTCGGTGCCGCCTACATCTATTCGACGTTCAACTACCGCCGCGGCCATATCCATGGCCTGGAGTTCAGTGCCGACTACAGCGACGGTCCGTTCAGCGCCTACGTCAACGCGGCGTACAACAAGGCCATCGGCACCCAGGTCGTCACCGGCCAGTACAACCTCGATCCGGACGCGCTGGCCTATGTGGCCAACCATTGGATCCACCTCGACCACGACCAGAAGCTGACCTCATCGGGCGGCTTCAGCTACGCCTTCGCCGGCCACAACCGGGTCGGCGCCAACTACGTGTTCGGTAGCGGCCTGCGTTCGGACATCGAGGGCGTGCCCAACGGCGGCGAGCTGCCGTCCTACCTGCAGGTGAACCTCAGCGCCGGGCATGACTTCAATGCCGACAGCGGCCATCCGCTGCATGTGCAGCTGGCGGTCATCAATGCATTGGACCGCAGCTACCAACTGCGCGATGGCGGTGGCGTCGGCGTGTTCGCCCCGCAGTGGGGACCGCGCCGTGGCGCCTACCTGAGCCTGCAGCAGGATTTCTGAGGACGCCAGGGTGCCTGGGGTCGGACCCTCTTTCCGCAGGAGAGGGCTCCGACCCCGCCTTAGTTCAGCGCTTGACCTTGCGCAGCGACACCACCAGCGCCCACAGCGCCAGCAGCACGAACCACACGCCCGACCACATCGGCATGGTCAGGCCCAGGAACGTCCAGTCGATATTGCCGCAGTTGCCGGTACCGGTCAGCACCGTGCGGAACACTTCCAGCGGCCCCATGGTCTCGCGCAGGAAGCTCAGCGGCGGGCCGCAGGTCGCACCCATCTCCGGTGGCAGCATCTGCACGTAGACGTGGCGCGCAGCGATGCCTACGCCGACCGCGGCGGCAATGAAGGCGAGCACGCCGTAGGTTGCCCGGCCAGGACGGTTGGAGGGCCCGTGCAGTGCACCGATCAGGAACAGCAGGCCCAGCGCGGCGAACGCCAGCCGCTGGAAGATGCACAGCGGGCACGGCTCCAGGCCCATCTTCAGCTGCAGGAAGATCGCGTAGCCCAGCAGGCCCGCGCAGATCAGGAAGCCCAGAAGGAACTGGGCGCGGAAGGGCCAGCGCAGTGGATTCATCGTCAACGCTCGAATGGATCAAGGCGCCAAGCGTAACCGAGAGTGCGCGCCATTCGAACCGCCACAGGTGACGCCTGTCGGAACGGTGCGGGTCAGATCCCGCAGAAACGCAAAAGCCCGGCAGAGGCCGGGCTTTCGCTGTGTCGCGTTGGAGCGGTCCGATTACTCGGCCACTTCCTCGGCCACGACCGGACGGTCAACCAGCTCGACGTAGGCCATCGGCGCGTTGTCGCCAGCGCGGAAGCCGCACTTCAGCAGGCGGAGGTAGCCGCCCGGACGGTTCGCGTAGCGCGGGCCCAGGATGGTGAACAGGTTGCCCACGGCTTCGTTGTCGCGCAGGCGGGCGAAGGCCAGACGGCGGTTGGCGACGGAGTCGACCTTGGCCAGGGTGATCAGCGGCTCGGCAACGCGGCGCAGTTCCTTGGCCTTCGGCAGGGTGGTCTTGATCAGCTCGTGCTTGAACAGCGAGGCGGCCATGTTCTTGAACATCGCTTCGCGGTGGGCGCTGGTGCGGCTGAACTTACGGCCAGACTTCTGGTGACGCATGGTGATATTCCTTGGTTAATGATGAGGCTGTGCGGATCGTTGTCGCCATCCTGGCGTTGCTGCGCGGACTGCGGATGGTCCTGGCCGCCCGTCCTGGACGACCTGCCCGCGAACCTGGGGTTCGTCGTGGCATGTTGTGTTGCGTTGAAGGCCCCACCGCGAACGGTGGAGCCTTCAGGCATTGCCGATATCAGCCCAGCATGCCGTGGCTGGCGACGCCGGCCGGCGGCCAGTTCTCCAGCTTCATGCCGAGCGACAGGCCGCGCTGAGCCAGCACTTCCTTGATCTCGGTGAGCGACTTCTTGCCCAGGTTCGGGGTCTTCAGCAGCTCCACTTCGGTCTTCTGGATCAGATCGCCGATGTAGTAGATGCTTTCAGCCTTCAGGCAGTTGGCCGAACGCACGGTCAGCTCCAGATCGTCGATCGGGCGCAGCAGCACCGGATCCACGCCGTTGTTGGCCGGCTTGGCCGCACCGCGGTCGCGGTGGGTGAAGTCACCGAACACCGACAGCTGGTCGCTGAGGATGTCGGCGGCGGTGCGCACGGCTTCCTCGGCGTCGATGGTGCCGTTGGTCTCGATATCGATGACCAGCTTGTCCAGGTCGGTGCGCTGTTCGACACGCGCCGCTTCCACGGCATAGGCGACACGGCGGACCGGCGAGAACGAGGCATCCAGGACCAGGCGGCCGATGGCACGGGTTTCTTCGTCCGGACGACGACGCGCGGCAGCCGGCTGGTAGCCGAAACCACGTTCGATCTTCAGACGCATGTTGATTGCCGTGTCCTTGGTCAGGTGGCAGATCACATGGTCGCCGTTCAGGATCTCCACATTGTGGTCGACCTTGATGTCGGCAGCGGTGACAACGCCCGGGCCCTGCTTGGACAGGGACAGGGTGGCGCTGTCGCCGGAGTGCATACGGATGGCCACGTCCTTCAGGTTGAGCAGGACTTCAAGCACGTCCTCCTGCAGACCTTCGACCGTGGTGTACTCATGCAACACGCCGTCGATTTCGACTTCCGTGATGGCGAAGCCCGGGATGGACGACAGCAGCACGCGACGCAGGGCGTTGCCCAGCGTATGCCCGTAACCCCGCTCCAAAGGTTCGATAACGACCTTTGCACGGGTGTCGGTAAGGCGTTCGATCTGCGGACCGCGAGGACGCAGAACCTGGTTGGCGGTAACCGTCATGTTGCGGGTTCTCCTAGTGAACCCCCGGCCGTCGCCGGGGGCTCTCCAATGTGAATTACTTCGAATACAGCTCGACGATCAGCGCTTCGTTGATGTCCGCAGGCAGATCCGAACGATCCGGAACAGCCTTGAAGATGCCGGTGAACTTGCCGGAATCCACTTCAACCCACGACGGGCTCAGGTCATGCTGGGCGGCGACGGTCAGGGCTTCCTGGACGCGCAGCTGCTTGGCAGCCTTTTCGGACAGAGCGATGGCGTCGCCAGCCTTGACCTGGTACGAAGCCAGGTTGACCGACTTGCCATTCACGGTGACGCCGCGGTGCGACACCAGCTGACGGGCAGCCGGACGGGTCACGGCGAAGCCCATGCGGTAGACGACGTTGTCCAGGCGGGTTTCCAGCAGCTGCAGCAGGTTCTCGCCGGTGTTGCCCTTCTTGGTCGAGGCCTTCTTGTAGTAGTTGCGGAACTGACGCTCCAGCAGGCCGTAGATACGCTTGACCTTCTGCTTTTCACGCAGCTGGGTGGCGTAGTCGGACAGCTTGCCCTTGCGGGCAGTGGCGCCGTGCTGGCCGGGCTTCTGCTCCAGCTTGCACTTGGAGTCCAGCGCACGCGCCGGGCTCTTCAGGGACAGGTCGGCGCCTTCGCGGCGGGCGAGCTTACAGGTAGGACCGATATAACGAGCCATTTCTTATCGCTCCCTTTAGACGCGACGCTTCTTCGGCGGACGGCACCCGTTGTGCGGGATGGGCGTCACGTCGATGATGTTGGTGATCTTGTAGCCGACGTTGTTCAACGAACGCACGGCCGACTCACGGCCCGGACCCGGGCCCTTGATGCGGACTTCCAGCGACTTCACGCCGTAGTCCAGCGCAGCACGACCGGCCTTTTCAGCCGCCACCTGGGCAGCGAACGGGGTCGACTTGCGCGAACCGCGGAAGCCAGCGCCACCGGAGGTCGCCCACGACAGAGCGTTGCCCTGGCGGTCGGTGATGGTGACGATGGTGTTGTTGAACGAAGCGTGGACGTGGGCAACGCCGTCGGTGACGACGCGCTTGATCTTCTTCTTGGTCTTAGCAGCGGGCTTAGCCATTTCTCAGTCCCTTACTTCTTGATCGCCTTGCGCGGACCCTTGCGGGTGCGGGCGTTGGTACGGGTGCGCTGGCCACGCAGCGGGAGGCCACGACGGTGACGCAGGCCGCGGTAGCAGCCCAGGTCCATCAGGCGCTTGATCGCGATGCCGATCTCACGGCGCAGATCGCCTTCCACGATGTACTTGCCGACTTCGGCGCGCAGGCGCTCGATTTCCGGCTCCGACAGATCGCGGATCTTGGTGGTCGAAGCAACGCCTGCGACTTCGCAGACCTTCTTCGAACGGGTACGGCCGATGCCGTAAATGCTTTGCAACCCGACCCAGACGTGCTTCTGGGCTGGCAGGTTGACGCCTGCAATACGCGCCATGACGCGGTTCTCCAGCTGAGTGATGGCCGACAGCGCGCCTCGGGCACGCCAATCCGGCAGGATGGATCAAAAAAGTGAACTAGCGATACTAACAAGATTCCGGTTTACATGGAAGCCCGTGAAACCATTGGTTTCATGAACCCGGCCTGGGGAGTGTGCCCAGGCTCCGGCGCCGGATGGGGTTGGACCTGGGGTTTCCCCCGGGGCCGCCCGCGCTACTCCAGCGCGGGACCACCTCATCACACCCCCACCCGGAACCGCTGCGGGGGCCGCCCTTCGTTTGTGTGGCCGGAGTCCGCGAAGCGGAGGGACCATCACGTCAGGAAGACGAAAGTATAACAGGCCTGTCAGCCGCGGGCAAAACCGCCGCGGTTGCCGCCCTTCAGGTTGGCCTTCTTCAGCAGGCTCTCGTACTGGTGGGACATCAGGTGTGCCTGCACCTGGGCGATGAAATCCATCACCACCACCACCACGATCAGCAGCGACGTGCCACCGAAGTAGAACGAGGCATTCAGCTGCGTGCGCATCAGTTCGGGCAGCAGGCAGACGATCACCAGGTAGGCCGAGCCGGCCGCGGTCAGGCGGGTCAGCACGCCGTCGATGTAGTCGGCGGTGGCCTTGCCCGGACGGATGCCCGGAATCAAAGCGCCCGACTTCTTCAGGTTGTCGGCGGTTTCCTGCGAATTGAACACCAGCGCGGTATAGAAGAACGCGAAACCGGTGATCAGCGCAGCGAACACGATCATGTGCAGCGGCTCGCCCGGGCCCAGGGCATTGGCGACCTTCTGCAGCACCTGGCCGAAGCTGCTCTGGTTGGCAGCCTGGCCGGACCACATCGCCAGGGTGGCCGGGAAGGCCAGCAGGCTCGAGGCGAAGATCGCCGGGATGACGCCGGCCATGTTGAGCTTCAGCGGCAGGAACGAGGTCTGGTTCATGTACGCGTTGCGACCGCCCTGGCGGCGCGCGTAATTGACCGTGATCCGGCGCTGGCCACGCTCCACGAACACCACGAAGAAGGTGAAGGCGAGCACGACAATGGCGATCAGCAGGAGCTGGATGAACTGGATGTTGCCGTCGCGGTAGGCGTCGAAGGTGTGGATGACCGCACCCGGCAGGCCGGCGACGATACCGGCGAAGATGATCAGCGACACGCCGTTGCCGATACCGCGTTCGGTGACCTGCTCACCGACCCACATCAGGAACATGGTGCCGGCAGTCAGTGCGACCACCGCGGTGAGCACGAAGCCCATACCGGGGGCGTACACGACCGGAGCGCCCGACGGCGAAACCTGCCCCTGCAGGGCCAGCGCGATCGAACCGCCCTGCACCACTGCCAGCAGCACGGCGCCGATGCGCGAATACTGGGTGATCTTGCGGCGGCCGGACTCACCTTCCTTCTGCATCGCCTTCAGGGCGGGGAAGATGTGCACGGCCAGCTGCATCACGATCGATGCCGAGATGTACGGCATCACGTTCAGCGCAAAGATGCTGAAACGGTGCAGGGCGCCGCCCGAGAACATGTTGAACATGTCCACGATGCCGCCGCCCTGCTGTTGCATCATGGCAAGCATGGCATCGGGATTGACGCCCGGCACCGGCACGTAGCAGCCGATGCGATAGACGATCAAAGCCCCGACGACGAACAGCAAACGTTGGCGAAGTTCAGTGAACTTGCCCATTCCGCCCGCGAGGTTACCGATGCCAGCTTGCGCCATGATTTTCTTACTCCGTTACGCTGCCGCCGGCAGCTTCGATCGCAGCCTTGGCACCAGCCGTGGCAGCAATACCCTTCAGGGTGAACGCCTTGGTCACTTCGCCCTTGACGACGACCTTGGCCTTCTTGGCAGTGCTCGGGACCAGCTTGGCAGCACGCAGGGCGGCGAAGTCGATCTCACCGGCCGGCAGCTTGTCCAGCGCGTACAGCAGCACTTCAGCGGTGTCCTTGGCGATCGGCGAACGGAAGCCGATCTTCGGCAGACGACGCTGCATGGGGGTCTGGCCGCCTTCGAAGCCAGCCTTGATCTTGCCGCCACCCTTGCGGGCGAACGAACCCTTGTGGCCGCGGCCGGCAGTCTTGCCCAGGCCCGAGCCGATACCGCGGCCGACGCGGGTGCGCTCGGTGCGGGCGCCCGGTGCCGGGCTCAGTTCATTGAGACGCAGAGTCATGGTCGATTACTCCTCAACCTGGACGAGGTACTGAACCTTGTTGATCAGGCCGCGCACCTGCGGGCTGTCCTTCAGTTCACGCACATCGTTGAGCTTGTTCAGGCCCAGGGCACGCACCGACAGGCGGTGACGCGACTGGGTGCCACGCAGGCCACGCACCAGGCGGACCTTCACAGTCTTGTTGGACTCATTAGCCATGGTTGAGTTCCTCCACCTTCTTGCCGCGCTTGGCCGCGATGCGGGCCGGCGACTGCGCAGCAGTCAGGCCCTTCACGGTGGCGCGCACCAGATTGATCGGGTTGCGCGAACCGGTGGCCTTGGCCAGCACGTTCTTCACGCCAACGGCTTCCAGCACGGCGCGCATGGCACCACCGGCGATGACGCCAGTACCTTCCGAAGCCGGCTGCATGAACACGCGGGCTGCGCCGTGACCATCCTTGATGGTGTGCCACAGGGTGCCGTTGTTCAGGTCAACGCTGACCAGGTTCTTGCGGGCCTGTTCCATCGACTTCTGGATGGCGACCGGCACTTCGCGGGCCTTGCCATAACCGAAACCGACCTTGCCTTCGCCGTCGCCGACAACGGTCAGGGCGGTGAAGGTGAACTGGCGGCCACCCTTGACGGTCTTGCTGACGCGGTTGACCGCGACCAGCTTTTCGATCATGCCGTCGTCGATCTTTTCTTCGCGGTTACGGTCGCGATCGCGACCCCGCTGCTGACGCTCTTCTGCCATGTTGATTCCTTGGTTGTTTGGGTATGTACGGCTCGGGGCCGCTTATGGTTGTGGAGTGACGCATTGTTCCGGTGGGCCGCTGCAGAAGAGCGGCGCCGTCCAGCCTCGCTCAGGCTGGCGAGCAGGTGGGCAGGAGGCCATCGGCCCCCTGCCCTGATCCCTTAGAACTGCAGGCCGGCTTCGCGGGCGGCTTCTGCCAGGGCCTTGATGCGGCCGTGGTAGCGGTAGCCCGAACGATCGAAGGCAACCTTCTCGATGCCGGCGGCCTTGGCGCGCTCGGCAACGATGCGGCCGACCTTGGCAGCGGCATCGGCGTTCTTGCCGTTCTTCAGGCCTTCCTTGACGTCGGTCTGGGTGGTGTTGGCGGCAGCCAGCACCTTCGAACCGTCAGCGGTGAAGACCTGGGCGTACAGGTGCTGGCCGGTGCGCAGCACCGACAGGCGGGCGACGCCGAGCTCACGGATGTGGGCGCGGGTCGACTTGGCGCGACGCAGGCGGGCGATGTTCTTGTTCATGATGTTTTTTCCTTGAAAGCGGAAGCGCCTAATTAGGCCTTCTTGGCTTCCTTACGGATGATGACTTCGTCGGAGTACTTCACGCCCTTGCCCTTGTACGGCTCCGGCTTGCGGAACGCACGGATCTTGGCGGCGACTTCACCGACGACCTGCTTGTCAGCGCCCTGGACCAGGATCTCGGTCTGGGTCGGGGTGGAAATGGTGATGCCTTCCGGCGCCACGAACACGACCGGATGCGAGAAACCGAGCGACAGGCTCAGATCCTTGCCCTGCATGGCAGCACGGTAACCCACGCCGACCAGCTCCAGCTTGCGCTCGAAGCCTTCGGACACGCCCTTGACCATGTTGGCCAGGATCGCGCGCACGGTACCGGTCAGCGCGACCAGGTCGGCGCTCTCGGTGCTCAGGGTGGCAACGCCGCTGTCGACGTTGATGGCAATACCGGCCGGCTTGACCAGCGACAGGGTGCCCTTCGGGCCCTTGACGGTGATGCTTTCCGACTGGACGTTCAGTTCGACCTTACCCAGGGTGACGGGCTTCTTGGCTACGCGGGACATAGTTCTACTCCTTTCGCCTTAGGCCACGAAGCACAGGACTTCGCCGCCGACGCCCAGCTGGCGCGCCTGCGCATCAGTCATGATGCCCTTGGAGGTGGAAATGATGGAGATGCCCAGGCCATTCATGACCTTCGGCAGCTCGCTCTTGCCGCGGTACTGGCGCAGGCCCGAACGCGAGAAGCGCTTCAGGGTCGCGATGACCGGCTTGCCTTCGAAATACTTCAGCACGATTTCCAGCTCGGACTTGTTGTTTTCCAGCTGGGTCACGCGCAGGTCGGTGATGTAACCCTCGTCCTTCAGGACCTGGGCGATCGCAACCTTGATCTTGGACGACGGGGCTTTCACCGTCTGCTTGCCAACCGCAGCCGCATTCTTGATGCGGACCAGCAGGTCGGCGATGGGATCAGTCATGCTCATATGAGTACCTTTGAGTGCACCGATATCCGCTTTCGCGAAAATCTGTTGTCTCCTGGAAACGGGCCAGGTCCCTTGATGCAGCGGGCCGGGGCCCACTCCTACAACCCCGTTTGCGCAGGGCAAGACGCGGGAGTATACGCCAAAAGAGCCCGACTTGCGCCGGGCTCTTCGGGTTTTTTCCCAGAAAGGAAGCTGAACGCCTCCCTCCCCGGTTCAGAAGCCCCCGAGGGGGCTCCTGATCGCAGGGCCGGCTGGGATTACCAGCTGGCCTTGCGCAGGCCCGGGACGTCGCCACGCATGGTGGCTTCGCGCAGCTTGTTGCGGCCGAGGCCGAACTTGCTGTACACGCCACGCGGACGACCCGACAGCTCGCAACGGTTGCGCTGGCGGCTCGGCGACGAATCGCGCGGCAGCTTGGCCAGCTTGGTTGCGGCGTCGATCTTCTCTTCGTAGGTCGCGTCCACGGAGGACACGATCTTCTTCAGAGCCGCACGCTTCTCAGCGTACTTCTTGGCCAGCTTTTCCCGCTTGATGTCGCGGTTGACCATGGAGGTCTTTGCCATTTCGGTTTCCTCGACAGATCAGTTACGGAACGGGAACTTGAACGCTGCCAGCAGCGCCTTCGCTTCCGCGTCGGTCTTCGCAGTGGTGGTGATGGCGATATCCATACCGCGGATCGCGTCGACGGCGTCGAAGTCGATTTCCGGGAAGATGATCTGTTCCTTCACACCCATGTTGAAGTTGCCGCGGCCGTCGAAGGAACGACCGGAAACACCACGGAAGTCGCGCACGCGCGGCAGCGAGATGTTGATCAGGCGGTCCAGGAACTCGTACATCTTGTGGCGACGCAGCGTGGTCTTGCAGCCGATCGGCCAACCATCACGGATCTTGAACGACGCAACCGAGATACGCGACTTGGTGACAACCGGCTTCTGGCCGGAAATCTTGGTCATGTCCGCGACGGCGTTTTCCAGGATCTTCTTGTTGGTGGCAGCCTCGCCGACACCCATGTTCAGGGTGACCTTGACGAGCTTCGGTACTTCCATCGGATTGGTGTAGCCGAACTGCTTCATCAGCGCCGGCACCACTTCTTCCTTGTAGATCTTTTCGAGACGGGAAGTCATCTTCACATTCCTCAGGCGTCGAGCGCCTCACCGCTGGAGCGGAACACACGCAGTTTGCGTCCATCCTCCAGCACCTTGAAGCCAACGCGTTCGCCCTTGCCCGAAGCCGGGTTCAGCACGTTCACGTTGGAGATATGGATCGAAGCTTCGCGCTCGACCACGCCGCCGGCAACACCTGCCTGCGGGTTCGGCTTGGTGTGGCGCTTGACGATGTTCACGTTGGCGACGACCACGCGGTCGCCGTCGACGCGGACGACTTCGCCCTGCTTGCCCTTGTCCTTGCCAGCGTTGACGACAACCTGGTCGCCCTTCTTGATACGGTTAGCCATGATTATCTCCTGTCGCTCACAGCACTTCGGGAGCGAGCGAGACGATCTTCATGAACTTCTCCGAACGAAGTTCACGGGTCACCGGCCCGAAGATACGGGTACCGATCGGCTCCTGCTTGTTGTTCAGCAGGACGGCAGCGTTGCCGTCGAAGCGGATCAGCGAACCGTCGGCGCGACGCACACCCTTGCGGGTACGCACCACGACGGCGTCATACACTTCACCCTTCTTGACCTTGCCGCGCGGAATCGCATCCTTCACGGTGACCTTGATGATGTCGCCGATACCGGCGTAACGGCGCTTGGAACCACCCAGCACCTTGAAGCACATCACCTGCTTGGCACCCGAATTGTCCGCGACGTCAAGGTAGCTCTGCATCTGGATCATGATTCAGACTCCTTATTCAGCCGCACGCGTGATGACTTCCACCACGCGCCAGTTCTTGGTCTTGGACATCGGAGCAATCTCGGTCACGCGGACGACGTCGCCTTCCTTGCAGGCGTTGTCGGCATCGTGGGCGTGCAGCTTGGTCGAGCGCTTGATGTACTTGCCGTACAGCGCGTGCTTGACCTGACGCTCAACCAGGACGGTAACCGTCTTGTCCATCTTGTTGCTGACGACACGGCCTTCGACCGTGCGCAGCGTCTTCTTTTCAGTATTGTCGCTCATAGCGGCCATCCTTACTTCGTGCTGCCGAGCAGGGTCTTGACGCGAGCAATCTCGCGACGGACCCGGCGAATGTCGTGGGTCTTCGGCAGCTGGCCGGTGACCTGCTGCATACGGACAGAGAACTGTTCCTTACGCAGGTCGATCAGGTGGGCCTTGAGTTCGTCAGCCGACTTTTCACGGAGAGTTTTGATATCCATCAGCGCACCGTACGGGTCACGAAAGTGGTGGTGACCGAGAGCTTGGCGGCGGCCAGGCGGAACGCCTCGCGAGCCACTTCCTCGGAAACACCCTCGATTTCATAGATCATGCGGCCGGGCTGGATCTGGGCCACCCAGTATTCCACGTTACCCTTACCGGAACCCATTCGGACTTCGATGGGCTTCTTGGTGATGGGCTTGTCGGGGAACACGCGGATCCACATCTTGCCGCCGCGCTTGACGTAGCGGCTGATCGAGCGGCGGGCCGCTTCGATCTGACGCGCGGTCAGCTGACCGTGTGCGGTTGCCTTCAGGCCGTATTCGCCGAAGCTGACAGCGTTGGCGCTCCAGCTCAGGCCATCGTTACGGCCCTTGTGTACCTTGCGGTACTTGGTTCGCTTGGGTTGCAACATTGTCGTTACCTCGCTTCACGGGCCGGGCGCTGACGGTCACCACGGTCGCCGCGATCGTGACGATCGTTGCGCGACGGGGTGTCGTCCTGCTTTTCCTGGCCAACCTGGGAGAAATCGAAGACCTCGCCCTTGTAGATCCAGACCTTGATGCCGATGATGCCGTAGGTCGTCTTGGCTTCAGCGAAGCCATAGTCGATGTCGGCACGCAGGGTGTGCAGCGGCACGCGGCCTTCGCGGTACCACTCCGAACGGGCGATTTCTGCACCGTTGAGGCGGCCACCAACGTTGACCTTGATGCCCAGGGCACCCAGGCGCATCGCGTTGCCGACCGAGCGCTTCATTGCACGGCGGAACATGATGCGACGCTCCAGCTGCTGGGCGATCGACTCGGCAACGAGCTGCGCGTCCAGTTCCGGCTTGCGCACTTCGGTGACGTTGATGTGCGCCGGGACGCCCATCATCTCGCTCACTTCCTTGCGCAGCTTCTCGATGTCCTCACCGCGCTTGCCGATCACCACGCCCGGACGGGCGGTGTGGATCGTCACGCGAGCGGTCTTGGCCGGACGCTCGATCAGGATCTTGCTGATGCCGGCCTGAGCCAGCTTCTTGCGCAGCATGTCGCGCACTTTCAGGTCGGCTGCCAGGTAACCAGCGAACTCGGCCTTGTTGGCGTACCACTTGGAGTTCCAGTCCTTGGAAATGCCGAGGCGGATACCAATCGGATGAACTTTATGACCCATGGTCTTTTCCTTATCCGCTTACTTGGCGGCGCCCACAACCACAGTGATGTGGCTGGTGCGCTTGAGGATGCGGGTACCGCGGCCTTTCGCCCGCGCCATGAAACGCTTCAGGGTCGGACCTTCATCAACCATGATGGTCTGAACCTTCAGCTCGTCGACGTCGGCGCCCTGGTTGTTCTCGGCGTTGGCAATTGCCGACTCCACCACCTTCTTGATCAGGTGGGCAGCCTTCTTGTCCGAGAACTTCAGCAGGTTGACCGCACGTTCGGCCGGCAGACCGCGCACCTGGTCAGCGACCAGACGAGCCTTCTGCGGGGAGATGCGCGCAGTGCGCAGGATGGCTTTCGCTTCCATTGTCATCTCTCCTTACTTGCCCGACTTCTTGTCACCACCGTGACCCTTGAAGGTCCGGGTGATGGCAAATTCGCCGAGCTTGTGGCCGACCATGTTCTCGTTGACGAGAACCGGGATGTGGTTCTTGCCGTTATGCACGGCAATGGTGATGCCTACCATGTCAGGCAGGATCATCGAACGGCGCGACCAGGTCTTGATCGGCTTCTTGCTGCCCGCAGCGGCCTCCACCTTCTTGACGAGGTGGTGATCGACGAACGGGCCCTTCTTGAGTGAACGTGCCATGGTCGATTAGCCCCTACGATCGCGGACGATGAACTGCTGAGTGCGCTTGTTATGGCGCGTCTTGTAACCCTTGGTCGGGACACCCCACGGGGTGACCGGATGCGGGTTACCCTGGCCAGCCTTGGCCTCACCACCACCGTGCGGGTGGTCAACCGGGTTCATGGCAGCACCACGAACGGTCGGGCGGACGCCGCGCCAACGCTTGGCACCGGCCTTGCCCAGCTTTTCCAGGCTGTGCTCGTCGTTGCCGACTTCGCCGATGGTGGCGCAGCACTCGACCGGAACCTTGCGCATTTCACCCGAGCGCAGGCGCAGGGTGGCGTAGATGCCTTCACGAGCCACCAGCTGCACGGCCGCACCAGCGGCGCGAGCGATCTGAGCGCCCTTGCCCGGCTTCAGTTCGATGCAGTGGATGGTGGTGCCGACCGGGATGTTGCGCAGCGGCAGGGTGTTGCCGGCCTTGATCGGGGCGTCCGAACCAGCGATCACCTGATCACCAGCCTTCAGGCCCTTCGGGGCGATGATGTAGCGACGCTCACCGTCGACGTAGCACAGCAGAGCGATGTGGGCGGTGCGGTTCGGATCGTATTCGATGCGTTCCACGCGCGCCGGGATGCCCAGCTTGTTGCGCTTGAAGTCGATGATGCGGTAGTGCTGCTTGGCACCACCACCGACGTGACGCACGGTGATGCGACCGTGGTGGTTACGACCACCCGAGCGGCTCTGCGACTCGACCAGCGCGGCGTGCGGAGCACCCTTGTGCAGGTCGGGGGTGACCACGCGCACGGCCGAACGGCGGCCGGGGGAGGTGGGCTTGAATTTCATCAATGGCATGGGATGTACCTCAGGCCTTGGCCGTTACATCGATCGACTGGCCGTCGGCCAGGCGAACGTACGCCTTGCGCCAATCGCCGCGGCGGCCAGCACGGTTACGGAAGGACTTGTTCTTGCCCTTGACGTTGACCACGTTGACGGCTTCGACCTTGACGTCGAACAGCTGCTCAACCGCGGCCTTTACATCGGCCTTGGTGGCTTCGTTCGAAACTTCGAAGACATACTGATTGGAGAGTTCCTGCAGGCGCGCGGTCTTTTCCGAGACACGCGGGGCACGCAGCACGCTGAAGATTTTTTCGTTGCTGTTCATGCCAGCCACTCCTCGACCTTCTTGACCGCGTCAGCGGTGATGACGACCGTGTCGGCACCCACCAGCGAGACCGGGTCCAGACCCTGCACGTCACGCACCTGCACGTACGGCAGATTGCGGGCGGACAGGTACAGGTGCTCGGACGCTTCCTCGGTGACGATCAGCGGGCGCTTGCCCACTTCCAGGCCGGCCAGCTTGGCGATCAGACCCTTCGTGCTGGTGGCTTCGACGTCGAAGGCCTCCACGATGGTCAGACGGCCCTGACGGTTCAGCTCGGACAGGATCGCGCACATGGCGGCACGGTACTGCTTGCGATTGACCTTCTGCTCGAAGCTGCGCGGCTTGGCCGCGAAGGTGACACCGCCGCCGACGAAGATCGGAGCCGTCAGTGCGCCATGACGCGCGCCGCCGCCCTTCTGCTTCTTCGACTTCTTGGTGGTACCAGCCACTTCGGAGCGAGTCTTCTGTGCCTTGGTGCCGGCGCGACCGGCGTTGCGGTAAGCAACGACGACCTGGTGGACCAGATCTTCGCTGAAATCGCGACCGAACACGGCTTCGGAGACCGAGACCTTGTTGTTGCTACCCGTGATAACGAGTTCCATCGTCATCTCTCCTTATGCCTTGCTCGCCGGACGGACGATCACATCGCCACCCGCCGCGCCCGGAACGGCGCCGCGAACCGCGATCAGACCGCGCTCGACGTCGACCTTGACCACTTCCAGGTTCTGGGTGCTCTGCTGCACCGCGCCCATGTGGCCCGACATCTTCTTGCCCGGGAAAACGCGACCCGGGGTCTGGCGCTGACCCAGCGAACCCGGCGCGCGATGCGACAGCGAGTTACCGTGGGTTGCATCGCCCATACGGAAGTTGTGGCGCTTGATGGTGCCCTGGAAGCCCTTACCCTTGGTGACACCCTGGACGTCGACGATCTGGCCGACTTCGAAGATGTCCGCCTTGACTTCGCCGCCAACGGCGAAATCGCCGAGCTGCGCGTCTTCAACGCGGAATTCCCACAGGCCACGACCCGCCTCCACCTTCGCCTTGGCGAAGTGGCCGGCTTCCGGCTTGTTGACCAGGGCAGCGCGACGCGCGCCGACGGTCACCTGCACGGCGCTGTAGCCGTCGGTTTCGACGGTCTTGATCTGCGCGATGCGGTTCGGGGTTGCTTCGATCAGGGTCACCGGGATGGAGCGGCCATCTTCAGTGAACACGCGGCTCATGCCGGCCTTGCGGCCCACGAAGCCCAACGAATACTTCTTCGTCATGGTCGTAGTCCTCAGGTCAGCTTGATCTGAACGTCGACGCCGGCAGCCAGTTCGAGCTTCATCAGCGCGTCCACGGTCTTGTCATTCGGGTCAACGATATCGAGCACGCGCTTGTGCGTGCGGGTCTCGTACTGGTCACGCGCGTCCTTGTCGACGTGCGGGGAAACGAGAACGGTGTAACGCTCGATCTTGGTCGGCAGCGGGATCGGGCCACGCACTTGCGCGCCGGTCCGCTTTGCCGTTTCAACGATCTCGCTGGCCGAACGGTCGATCAGACGATGATCGAACGCTTTCAGCCGGATCCGGATCTTTTGGTCCGCCATGGCGGTAGGTTCCTTCGTTAAAAGAGCGACAGACAAAGCCTCTGGGTTGCTTTGCCCCATGAAATTCCTGAATACGGACGGCCCGCAGTCCTGCAGGCCGCCAAGGTCAATCCATGGACCTCAAAAACGTAGGCAGACCAGTTACCCGGCCTGCCCAGACGTAGAAGCATAATGGCACGCAAGGCAGCTGTCAACAGTCGCCTGTTGACGCCGCCTGAATGGCATTGACCCTTCCTGGTCCGGGGAACACAAGGCACATCCTGTGCCTGCTTTCCCATTTGATACGCCCCGATGCCCTACCCAGGCAACATCGGGGCGCAGATACTACCAGATTACTCGATGATCTTCGAGACCACGCCGGCGCCGACGGTACGACCGCCTTCGCGGATGGCGAAGCGCAGGCCTTCGTCCATGGCCACCGGGTTGATCAGGGTGACTTCCATCTTGACGTTGTCACCCGGCATCACCATTTCGACGCCTTCCGGCAGCTTGGCGGCGCCGGTGATGTCGGTGGTGCGG
>NZ_JAVFVN010000330.1:0-360 GCF_030910085.1 Stenotrophomonas maltophilia group sp. RNC7
CGCTCGTCGTACCACGCCGACGTGCAGGCCAAGGGCGCCGGCGTTTCCTGACATCCTGCCGGTGGGTGGGAGCTGCTTCTCCTGTGGGGGGGGACCCGTGGGGCGCACACCACAGCCCGCCCGCGAGGCCCGCCCCCGGCCCGCGGGGGGGGGGCCCCCTCCCGGCGCGGCGCGGGGGGGGGCTGCTCGGGCTGGCTGTGGGGGGGGGACCACGGGCCCCCACCCACAGGAGAAGCAGCTCCCACCCACCGGCAGGATGTCAGGAAACGCCGGCGCCCTTGGCCTGCACGTCGGCGTGGTACGACGAGCGCACCATCGGGCCGGAGGCCACGTGGCTGAAGCCCAGTTCGTAGCCGTAGA
>NZ_JAVFVN010000419.1:0-391 GCF_030910085.1 Stenotrophomonas maltophilia group sp. RNC7
ACCCAAGGTCAGCCAAAAGTAATTTAGCAGCATCAATTTTATCAGATAACAGAATGCAAGGAGAGGACATTAATGAATATAATGTTGGCGACTGGATAAAAAATAACTGTCGTAGGATTGATATACTTGTAGACTCGGATTTAGGAATATTTACATTAGGACTTATTGAGGCGGCTCTTCATTATAAATATGAACCTATATATGAAGGATTTGATACACAAAGATAAATTTTAATTTATGGTGGTTACAAAAGAATAATTTATATAGCTGGTTATTTTGAATTATTCTTATATTCATAGAAATAGTACCATGGATAATTATACTGCAAGGTGGGAGATATCAATGAAGTTAGAAGATATTCAATACACAATTCCAGAAAAATCAATTGATG